>CAZVVF010000724.1:677-3239 GCA_964630575.1 uncultured Burkholderiales bacterium
GGCGGGATATCGTCGCCGAGTTGGTCGCGACCGTTGTCAGTGAAATAGAAAACCTGGCTCTTGGGCTCCCAATCGAAGCCCACAGAATTGCGAACACCCTTGGCCTCGATACGAAAATCGCGACCCTCGGTGGTGAAGCTGCAGATGGTCGCAAAGCGCGGATCCTCTTTGCGCTCGCAAACATTGCAAGGAGCACCGATGGAGAGCCTAAGCCGCCCATCTGGACCCATACGAATGTAGCGCCAGCCGTGGTGAGTTTCCCCTGGCAGACCGTCCAGAATGACTTCCCCTTCGGCTCCTGGCTCAAAACCGTCCTCAGCCGGAAAGCGCCGCACCCGCAGAAGCTCGGCGACAATGAGGTCCTCGCCAGCGAAGCAGACACCGTTGGAACCGTTCAGGTTGTCCTGAAACGTCTCTACCTCCGGACCCTGCTCCCCTACGGTCACTCTGCTCACGCGACCCTGGCGGGTACCGACGAACACGGTTTTGCCATCGGGCGAAACAGCGAGCGAGCGCGCAGCCGGAACATCGGCCCACTTCTCCACTCGAAAGCCCTTTCGTACCTGGGGCTCAAAATCGCCGACCGCCGGACTCGGAGGGGCGCTGACACCCACTGGACGGGGGGTCTTGGCTGGCTCCTCTCCTCGGCTGCATCCAGCGAGAAGCAAGACCGGAGTCAGGAAAAAAAGGACAAAGGCCAGGGATTCCACGATCTTCATGCTTATCAGAATTCCCAGCCGGTCGATAGGACCCTCCACAACCGTCTCAAACTCGCAAGCTATGCGAACATTCAAGAGCCTTGCCACAGCCCTAGGAGTCGGCTTTTTAGCCCTAGCCTACAGCAGGGGACGCGAAGCTCTCACCCTAGAGCACTTCGTCACCCTAGACGACGACGAACTCCCCGGCTTGAGTATCGTGATTGCGGCCAAGGACGAAGCCAAAACGATCGGTCCCGCCATCGACTCGCTGCTCGAGATCGACTACCCCGACCTGGAGATCGTGTTGGTCGACGACCGGTCGCTCGACGAGACCTACGAGATCGTAGCCCAGAAAGCCGCGAACCACCCGAACGGGGGGCGCCTCAAACTCCTTCGCTGCCGAGAACTACCCAGCGGATGGTTGGGCAAACTCCACGCCCTTCATTCGGGCTGCAAAGAGACCAGCAAGCCGCTCATCCTGCTCACCGACGCCGACGTCATCTTTGAACCCGGAAGTCTTCGACGAGCCGTTAGTGCCCAACAGATTCTCGATTGTGATCATCTTGTGGTTGCACCACACATGGAGACCCGAGGATTTTGGGAGCCGACCCTGGTCGCTCTGTTCTTGGTTCTTTTTGCCGTTCGGTTCCAGCCCAGCCGCGTTCACAAGAGCCGAAAGTCTTACGTTGGGGTCGGAGCCTTCAACCTGATCACGCGCTCCACCCTCGAAGAGTGCGCCCACCTGGAACCGCTTCGGCTCCAGGTCACCGACGATGTCCATCTGGGACGCTTGGTCAAGAGCCTGGGGAGAACCCAGTATTGCCTGGTGGCAGAAAACGAGATCCGAGTGAGATGGTTCGAAGGACTGCGAGGCTGCGTTCTCGGCCTTGAAAAAAACGCCTACGCCGGCCTCAACTACAGCTTGGCCTTCAGCCTTCTGGTGATCGCGGCAGTCGCCGTCCCCGCTCTGCTGCCCTTGGCTCTGTGCTGGTTGGGCTACAGCGGCTGGGCAGCAGCCTACCTCGGCTTCCTGGTCCTTTTGGGCCTAGCCATCCCCCAGGCCTTCGAGCTCCCCAAATGGGTCGGCTTCTTCTTTCCAGCAGCCTCTCTCGTACTCGCGTTCACGTTTGCTCGCTCCGTTTGGCTCGCCGAGAGAAGAGGCGGCATCGTGTGGAGAGACACGCACTACCCCTTGGCCGAACTACGGCAGCAACACTCCTGGTTTCTCAAGGAAGCGGCCCCGTTGTAGCCGATGAGATCTACTTCTTTTTGGCCAAGGCGCGCTGGTATTCGACCTCTAGCAAGGCGTGGTTCGGGTCGAGCTTCATGGCCTGTTGATAGTCCGCGATAGCAGCGTCCAAAAAGTTCGCCCCCTCACCGCGGTCAAACAGTCGCTCGGCTGTGTTGGCTCTGATTCGAATCAGGACAACGTCCTGAGGCGTCCTAGCCAAGACCGAGTCGAGGAAGGCCTTGGCCTCCACCAGGGCGGCCATACGATACATCACAGCGGCCAGTCCTCGGTTCACCTCAGCGTTGCTATTGTCGAGCTTCAGGGCGGCCTGATAGCTATCCCGGGCCTGCTCGAGCTCACCTTCATCGAGAGCCTTCTGGGCTGCAGCGATCAGCTCCGGTACGCCTTTTGTGGGCTTGCTGGAGAGCCCGGTGGTGGTATCGATGCCAGGGCGATTCTCTATGGGAGGGACGGCCAAGAAGTCGCCTTCCAAGGTGGCCTTGAGCCTCTCGTAGAGGACTCCAGCTTCCATGTTACCCAGTTCTTTGGACTTCTTGAGTTCGGCCAGTCCGCGACTCTCCTCTTGCACGGCCAGACTGATCTGACCAGCCTTATAGTAGCAGAGTGCGGGCT
>CAZVVF010000725.1:0-3237 GCA_964630575.1 uncultured Burkholderiales bacterium
AAGACATCCACATGTCACCGTTGTTACCATTGTCGTTGGGCGCTCCCGAAAAGGCCGTACCAACGTTGTAGAAACCGAGACCGGGAAGACCCGTCGTCGTCGCACCATAGTCGGGATAGTCGCCGAAGGAGTTGTAGGGAACCGAACTGTCACGGGTGGGGTTGTGCGCTCCGCGATTCTGCAGAGCGATACATTCACCGTAGGTGGGCAGGTGCCAGTCATCATAGGTGTGGACCGAGCTGTCGGGCAGTATAACCTGCTCCGAGAGCGTAGAAGCCGTCGCACTCGCATTGCTGAAAGTATCGGCATCCCAAAACTGGTCAAAAAACATGACACCATTCTCAAAGTCCGGAGTGATTCCCTCAACGCTATTGCGGAAAGGTAGGAGCTGCCGCTGCGTCTTGAGAGAAGCGATATTCGCCTCAACATCAGGGGCAATAGCATCGATACCGTCCACCGGGTCCTCATAGATAAGATAGTTATGGGCCTGCTCTGAATAGATATTGAGGGTCGCTGCCTGAAGACTAGCGAACTGTTGATAGACCGGTAGTATCCTGTCGATGACTCGATTCTGTCTCCAGGGGAAGTACATCACATCCCCAGGGCGGTCGAGACCCGTTTCCTGATTGGTAACAATGTCTTGCACCCCAAGAATTATGCCGCTTGTGCCAGTGAGTTGCTGCTCTGCAGCATCCAAGATCCCTGAATAATCCGGAGCCTTAAGGGCAGCCACGAGATCGTTGATGTTGGTTTGCACAGGTTGGTTCAGTGGCAACTGGGTACCGTTGGCAATGTTTGTCAACGTCGTGTTGATACTGTTCGTCAAGGTGATCTGAGCACCCGTACTGACAGAGGGGCTCGTTTGTATGTCGATGATGGGGAAAAATTTCGCGACCAAAGAGCTTGTCTTGTTTTCAATGGCACCGTCTGTGATCTCGCTTTGGATCTGAGTCAGGGAACTTTCCACAGCGCTCAGTTGCTCGCTAATCTCCTGAAGTTGGCCAGTCGTTCCGTAGTTGAGCCCGAGTTGATTGCCAGCCCAACCCAGAATACCCTTGGCCACATCACCCACGACGTTACCCGTAATTCCTTGAGCCACCCCAAATAAAAACTGGCCCCCCACGCTTGTGGGTGAGGCCAGTAGAGTTAGAGGAGGGTCAAATCTCTGGTCGAGGTTGGCAGTTGGCGCTGGAGTGAATCCGATTCGCCTGGCCGTCTCCAGACGAACGGCCTCCACAACCTCGGCTAGTCCAGCTTCAAGTCCCGTTACCGGACGCTGAAGCTGGTCGAGGCTGATGAGAAAAAGCTTCGGTTCCAGGTCGCTCTGCTGCAAGTCTCCGGCTAGCGCGAGGATACTGTTCTTGTAGGCATTCCAGCCTCCATTTTCACCAGCTTCTCGAAAGAATGCAATCGAGGAGAAGACGGGGTTAGGCTCCCCGAGGCTGATTCCTAGTTGGAGTCCGTCGGGTAGGCTCAGCGCCTTCTTTACCAGAGACTCCGCTTGAGCGAGCGAGAGATCCGGTCGAGCCTGAAGAACCTCGCTGGCTAGGGTGCTCAGCACGGAGATATGAACCTGTCGATTCTTAGGGTCGAAGTCTCTCAGTTGGGCCGAGAACTGTATGTCCGATCCAGGCACGGTAGCAAAGGCCCGGAAATTCTTGGGAAGGGAAAGGTCGGCAAAGTGCACCAGTCCTTGTCGATTGGTAGACCCACTCGCCAAAACTTGACCGTTCAAAGTCTCTATTCGAAGTGTCGCCCCTTCCACGTTGTCGCCAAGAAAGACCCGACCGACGACGGTTGTGGCAGGAGAGTATTCCCCGCCATTACCGTTCGTGAATACAAAGTTGTCGCTCCCGCTATCGCATCCCGATAGAATGCCTAGGAGGAGAAAAAGAAAAATCCATCTTTTCATGTCAATACACGCTGCTCCATTTCTTACTCGGTATTATCTTAACATAAAGACTAATACCTAGCCGAAGGAAGACTTCCTTCTTTCTCTTGTTTGGTGCTCCCGAGGCCCCAACTCAAAATGCCTCCCCACTGAAAGTGGGGTCATGAGGGGCTTGCAATGGGGCCCTCCTAGGAGAGAAGCTCCATGGTTCCGCGGGTCACACCGAACTGCTCGTGAACGCCGATTCTCTCGACCAACTCTCGGTGTCCGAGTTCCCCTTTCAAAAGAGCTTGATAAGATTCCAAGACCTCGAGGGTCTCCGCCTTGCTCTCGCGCACAAACTCAACTCGAAACCTCTCGACTCCTATCTCCATGAGTTCTGGAACCAGGAACGCCGCACTCTGCGCCTGAGCATTGAAAACCGTGTTCCGACACCCAACGTCTACAATAACTGGATGCTCCAAACCGACGCGGTCGCGCAAGCCGACCTCATGGCGGTCACAAGGACGTCCACAGGTTCGGAAATCGCGACCATCACTCAGCAGAGCACTGTAGACACAATGCTCCGTATGAAAGGTTGGAATATGATGATGAACTGTAACCCCTACCCTCCTCGGATCGGTAGCCCTTAAGAACTCCATCAACTGAACATGATCGAGATCGTGAGAGGCCGTCACCGTGTCCAAGCCGAGTTCAAAGAGATGGTGAGCGGTTATCGAGTTTGTCACATTGAGACTGAAGTCACCGTGAAGGCGAGGTCGCTCGCTCTTGCCTAAAAAATGCATAAGCCCGGCCCAGTGGCGAATCAAAACCGCGTCCGGTGAGAGCTTCTCTATTCTGCGGTCAAAGGCTTGCTCGCCCGGCTTCTGCACCCGGACCGTAGCCAAACCAACAGTCAGCCCAGCCTCACGGGCCAATGCCACAGGAGCGTTGAGCCCCACCAACTCCATCCAGTCCAGCTCGACCTCGCGAACTCCAGATTCCAGCGCCGCTTCCAACTGCTCTTGAGTACGGCAAAGAGCCACCAGGTAAGGCGACCCCTGGCTGCGCTTCAGACCTCGGCCAACAAGCTTCGGCAAATGCGGGCCTGGCTTCACCGATTTGGGCCGCCCGACTTCTAGCTCCGCAGAGAGAGAAGCCACAAGCGAACGGCGAATTTCGCGAAGTTCCGCAAAGGGTAGAAAAAAGTCCCCGTCGAGCGCCAACTCGATCTCCTTGAGACGAAATGGAGTCCCACCCAGAGCCCCTAGATTATCCTGCAGCGTCTGCAGGTCCAACACGCGCTTGCGAGCGGCCTGAAGATCGACTCCACTCTGAGCCCGTGCCGTGAAACCCGAACAGCGAGC
>CAZVVF010000726.1:0-3237 GCA_964630575.1 uncultured Burkholderiales bacterium
GAGCTGGTGCCGGAGCTGGAGCCGGTGCTGGAGCCGGTGCTGGAGCCGGTGCCGTTGGGGCCTCTGTATTGGCTGCGACTGTGTCCCCTGGAGCAGCGGTAGAGGCTGGTGGTGCAGGACCAGGCGGGGCCGGAACGGCACTGGGGGGAGGCGGAGGTTTCGCCGCAACCGGGGGCAATTCTCCATCCGCGATGGCTTCTGCGACTTGAGGCGGGACAGGGTCGACGGCGATCATGGTCGGTAGTCCCTGGCCTTCCATGAGGACCCCTCTGAGAAGAGTATCAAAGAAGATCTTGCTTTGGTCCGCGACCTTGATCCTAGAGCCGATGGCAGCGCCCCACAGCTCAGAATTGCTGATGCTGATGTCTGATTCACTCCCGCACACAATAAGGCGGGCTTTCGAATTGTTGGAGATCTGAAATTTTGAGCCACTGGTGGTGAGATAGATCTGGAGCTCACGAGGCCTGCTGTGTGACGGAGAGTACTGGGCAAAGCCGGGGTCTGGATCGGTGTCAAAATACCCGACATCCGCTGAGTCATCGATGGTGACATCACCCTTGACATAGACCACGACCGGGCTTTTCCCAAATTGGCTGGGGTCGGGGTCGGGGACTGGGACGACGATGGTAGACCCAGGGTTCTCTATGGTCAGTTTATCAAAGACGTAGTTAGACTTCTTTTCGGAGTCGCCCTGAGCGATCGAACCGAACAGGTTGAGGCGCCCTCCGTTGCGGACGGTGATCTCACCATAGACGCCGGGTTGAAGGTCCCACGCACCTCCATCGAGGTCTAGGTCGGGCTTGACTGGATCGGTGAATCCAGGGGCAACCATCGGCTGGAGGATCACTCCTTCGTCAGCGGCTAATTTGTTGCCGGTGACGGTGCTTGAGGAGACGTCTATTCCGCCCGCTGAATCGGGGTCACCGTTGACACCTATGACCACATCCCCGTGGACCACGGCTCCGTCACTGACTCTAATGGCTGGACTCCCCACCGCTTTGCTACCGACGTGAGCCTCCGGTGGGTACGGAGGATTCGGGGGCGTGCCCGGGGACAGGGACGAGTCGTAGGGTATGATCTCGCTATTGTCGACGATGACCTGATCGGTGCCGAAGAGAGCGTAGTTGAAGGTCGGTCGATAGTTCCCTATGAGGGCTACCAGACCAGAGGCGACCTCGGATTGGTCCGACACCGTTCCTATGGCACGGACCCAAGCGGCTCCCTTGGGGACAAAGGTTGCGCCCTCGGGGCACCAGTAGGCCACCTCGTGGAGTTGTCCATCGATGTTGTTGGCGATCATCACCGAGTAGTGGGCCTCTTCATCGGTGATCAGCGGAACATTGCTGAAACCGACCGACCAGGTTGGGTCATTGCGAATCTCGCTCAGGGTTTCGGAAAGTCCAGCTTGGGCAGCATATTTGGCCCGTTTAGAACTCACCTGGTCGACGACATCGTTGAGATTTCGCTTGGACAAAATCCCGATGGCACCCACAAACGCGATAAGCAAAAGTGCGGAGAGCATCACGAGGATCAGGACCATTCCCTGACGGCTCGAGGTCGTGGACTCGGTGGTGAACATGACGTTTAGTCTAACCCAAATATACTAAATCGACAAGTTGCGAATGAGGCAACATTGATACAGTTCTACTCCTTAGTCCCTATTGAGGGGCGGAAATCCCTGGAGTAGGGGAGGTTGAGCAGGGCTTGGTACCAGAATGAGTCGTGTGATAGGGGGGGAATGACTGAGGTCGTAGACCTCATACCCCTCTAGCGGAGAGTTGGGGTGAGCGCGATGGTGATGGTAAGTGAGAAAATTCTGCCAGCGGCTCGGTTTGCCCCAGGCGTCCAGAGAATTGAGGTAGCGAGCCATGAGAAAGCTCTGACACTCCAGTTGGTCCCAGAGAAGAGCGGGCGCTTCGCGGTCGTGAACGGACCTCAGCCCGATCCTCTGTTGGGCAGGGACTGGGGGCTCCGACTCCAGGATGAGGGCTGTTGCTGGTGAATCGATGGCAAGCAGGGAAGAGGCGACAGGCCACGCCTGGAGCAGGGCTGTGATCAAGACGAGCCTCTGGAGTTGTTGATTCACGATCATCACCGTGTCCTCTTCAGTCTGATCAGAAAGGGGCTTGGAAAGGCAGAGGAAGGGAATCGAGGCAATAACGGCCACCATCAGCACCCGGCAGGGGCCAAAGAGCCAGAGAAAGGTGCCGTTGAAGAGTAAGAATCCCAAGCCTCGAGCGAAGCGATGGCTTCTGTTCTGCATAAAGCACAGCAGCGAGCAGATCGCGAGCCACCCCCAGACCATTCGTCCGCTGCCCAATCGTTGCGAGAGCACCGAGCCGATGTCGGCAAAGAGCGCCGCACAGATGATGCCCGCCGGGATGACAAGCACCAGGGTGTAGAAGAGTGGTGTGCCCCATGGGGCCGTTCGAACCGTTCTTTGCTGAGTGTCGCTAACGGACCAATGAGCGCTCACCTGGCATAGGCTACAAGCGATCAGCAGAGCCAGAACCCAATAGTCGGCAAGCCCTATGATATAGGGATTGCGCCCTTGCAAGCTGTAGACGAGGAAGGTCAAAGCCAGGGCCACGGGGCGCACCCGAATTCCCAAGATGAGCAAGAGGGCCAGGACCGACTGCAGCAGGAGTAGACAAGCGCTCCAGGCCCACCATCTGCAAGCGAAGTAGAGTGAGAGTTGACCATAGCGTGGTTGACTCTCTAGCAGCTGGCCGAGGGGAAGAACTCCGAAATCTGAGTAAAACGTGTTGCACTGGCTAAGGGCGACAAGAGTGTCGCAAAGAACCAACAAGCCTAGAGCTAGGCGAAACAAGGCCAAAGCCTTGCTGTCTAAAAGGGCTGGTCTGTTCTTAGAGTTCATCGGCACGTCTCTTCAACAGGGATTGCTTGCCAGCGGGGGCTTCCTCAAAATTGAGGGTGCTGGCCTGGTACATTCTGAACAGCTCGATCGACTGGATGTCAGGATAGAGGGTTGACCAGCGTCGGTAAAGGTACCGGATAAAGGCCTCTCGGGTGTAGGCACCGGTGTCGGTGGATTCTACGAAGTAATATCGTTTCCAGCGTTGGGTCAGATAGACCGCCGAGGAGGTGGGGACATCCCAGTCCACCGGTTTTTTGTTGCGAATGAGGTCGACCTTCTCCCCCGATTCGAGCTCGGCAACAGCCAGGAACCAGTTGTGGTTGCGAGGTGGCTCCGGAGCAAAAAGCCCCCAGTATTGG
>CAZVVF010000727.1:0-3230 GCA_964630575.1 uncultured Burkholderiales bacterium
TTCACTCTCACTCTGGTGGAGAGGCCTTCGGGGGTGAAATCAAGACCGATGGTCAGCCATTGGAGTTGCTGAATCGCTCGCCTGGTCTGCTCTGTTTCAAAACTCCGAATCAGCGCGCTCAAGGCGATGGCATTCCCTACTGTGGTGGGTCTTCCCAATTGGACCTGGTCAGGGCTCAAGCCCCCGACGGTGGAGCCCTCTGCTGTTCGTTCAAGGGGGACGCCATAGAGGCGCTGAGGGCCAAAGTTCAAGAGACCGCCTGTATCAACCCCCTCGCTTGCCAACGTCTCTCGATCGGCCATGTAGGCCAAGGCATCGCTGAATTGGCGCTCCAGCCCGTGTTGGGTTGCTAGTTCTCGGTAAGCTCTCAAGAGTAGATCGTTGCGCTGGAAATCGGCTCTCCAAAAGAGGTTGTGCGGTTCCTGATCAAAGTCTCCTGGTGGGTGGCCTTGGGCAAAGGCTTCACAGAGGTGGTGAGCGATGCCTCGGTCCAAGCTGAGGTAGACAAAACCGTCCTGATAGATGGCGTACAAATGGGTCGAACCGTAGAAGGGTGTTTCGAAGAACTCTACCCCGGCGTGCGTTTGGGCTTTGCGATCCGAGTCTTTCAGCAGAAGAGCGACGGTTCGTTGAAACTCCTCTCGGTCTCGCAACTCGCAAGCGAAAGCACCGAAATTCGCGATGCTCTTGTCCAGAGAGACGGCTTCTGGAATGAGAATGGCAGTCACCTCATCTCCGAAAATCGAGAAGACATCCACCGGTGGCAAGACTCCTAACTCCCGATTCAGGTCGGCGTTGATCTTGGCTCTCCAGATTTCTGGGTCCACGTCGCGATCGCCATCCAAGGCTCGAACAAAACCCTCAAAGGAGAATCGGCTATGGAGTGACACTCCAGCCACTTGCCGCGCTCTGGCCAAGCCGTCGAAGTCGTCCAAAGGTCCTCCAGCGAACTGCGCCAAGCGTCGATAATCGCTGTTGTCTATCAAAGGCAAAATGATGGTGTGGAAGCGCAGATCGTCACCCACCTGAATCCCTACACCTATGGGATCAAAGTACTTGGTCCAGTAGTCTTGATAGCGCTCCCGAAACAGATCGTAGCTTGCCACCTCCGAGTCCGATACTCCCAGCAATTCCGCATCGCTTAGGGCCTTCAAGTTCGCTAGGCTGCCCCAAGTCTGATGCACGACGAGTCCATTGGAGGCGATCCCGAGTTGGGGATGGACGTCGCCTTCTGTGAGATACCCCTCTTGGGCCATCTGGGAGAGCGATTGCGGCCAGTGACCTGTTAGGCAGCGATAGGCCCACACCCGATACTGGGCTTGGACCAGATTGTCCATCGCTGCCAAGCGTCGACTCGACTGGATCCGATACCTTGGAGAGACCAAATTGAGGATGAACGCTTCCGAGAGATAGATCATGGCGTCTCGGGGTCTATCGAGGACGGCATCGGCGTACTGATAGTCCAAAGACTCGGCCATAGACTTTAGCTCGCCTCGGTGTACCGACTCGATGCGTTGAAAGAGCGCCGCTGAACTGGCCACCACAAAGTAGTCACCGACCCGCCCCCTCCTATCGCTGCGCGCGAGAGAAGCGCGCGGCAGCTTCTCTGGAGAGTTCAGACTGATGATCAGCGCGTAATGTGTGCTCGGGAAAAAATCAAGGTCCTCACTGACAAAAACCACTTCCCCCAGATCGGCTTGGTGCTCAACACTCTTCTCCAAGTCGAGACGCTCAGCCACCATCTGGCGAATTTGGAGGGACTTTTCCAGATCGAAAAGCTGGTTGAGACCTTCCGAAAGCTCGCTCAGCGTTGACTCCAAATCTTTGACCACGGCTCCGCTTCGGAAGTGAATCACAAAGTGGTCGTGGGGCACCAAGTCCATAATGGCTCTAGGTTTTGGTGGGTCCTTAATCTCGGAGAGCATCTCTTGCCAAGGATGGCTCTCAATGGTGAGTGCCGCCACCTCCTCAAGGGGTAGGCTCCGGTCCTCAAGGCTCGTATCGTGGCTCTCTATGGTATCGAGCTGCAGAGATTCGTCCACGGCGCGCTGTCCGGTGAAGAGGTCCAAGCTGCCACGGTAGGTCCCCTCGAAAATCGAAAAACCGCCAAAGGCATCGCTGGCGAGACCGTATCTGGAGAGTCTCACCCTTTTCGTGTTCAGCTTCAAGTTGTGCCGATTGTTCAAGAGTTGGGCTTGGGCGTAGTCCAAGTGACTACCCGTGGAACGGGCGCTCTGCAGGAGGCTCTCGACTTGTTCTGTCGGCGTCTGGGCCCAACTCACGAGGGGCAAAAATAGGGCCATGAGTAGACCGAGTCTAATAATCTTCATCTTTGGAGTATCGCCGAATAGTGGCAGGTTCCCTAGGGGTATTTGACCCTGTCGCGCGATGCTGAGTTCTCAACCTCTGGAACAGGAGGTGGTTTTTCATCATGATTTGAGGGCCGAGCGGTACCCTCTCCTCATGGACGCCAGAGGGCCGTTAACTCATCCCAAACAGTTCAGAGCCCACCCCGTGTCGCTGCGCGCCTGCAGGGATATGAACGAGCGTGTCTCTGGCCGAATCGAACGACGAATCCTCAAGAGCCAACAACAACTCGTAGAGAGGGTGGTCAGCGACGACATCAGCCTCGACGAGTTTTGCCGGACCGCAGAGCGGATCCAGGATGTCAGTATCGCTCACGCCCGCCGACGACCGGGTGGAGTCTCTCAGTCAGAATTTAAGGTTCTCACTCAAGGTCTGCGCAGCGCTGGGGATGAGGTTGCGGCTTCGCCTTCGCCTTCGCCTTGCGAAGAGAGTTGTGGAGATCTAAAGTCCCTCTATGTCAGCCTGAAACAAAACGATGTCGATGCTCAAAGTGCGGTCGATGAACTCTACTGGAAGAGCCTGCAGTCCTACGGTTCTGTGGTTTCGAAACGGCCAGGAATTGTGTTTCTCGATGAGCGTGCCAAGCTGCGGGCCTACCTCTACGATGATCAGTCCGAGCCGTCGACAGGCACCTCGGAGAGCTTCGTTCATCCGCAGATCGACGAATTCACCGAGGCGGTGATGGGTGTTTTCCCCCAACTGGACGAGAACTCCGATGGTGTGGTTGATCGCAAAGAGGCTAGGAGGATACTCACGAACTACAAGGAGTTCAATCTGACGCCCGCGACCGCAACCACCTTCTACAGTCGGCAACAGGAGATAGCTTCGCTCGGAGAGGCCAGCAAGGCAAACGATGAAGCCGT
>CAZVVF010000728.1:0-3227 GCA_964630575.1 uncultured Burkholderiales bacterium
CGACCAGGAGAGGATGAGCTCCACGCGCTGTTGGGAGAATTTCACATTGGAGATACTCCCAGCGGGCGGAATCGGCTCCTCTTCACCACTGCTTTGCGGTTCTGGAAATTCCAAGGGCGCAGGGGGCTGATAGGGTTTGGGCTTGAGTCCACCGCCTTCCAGCCACGATTGAAAGGCTTGCAAAAGCGGTGCTACCCAGGGTTCGAGATCGACAAACTGCAAGCCCACAAGAAAGCTCTTCCCGGTGGACTGGCACCAGATAACCCGACACTTGAGCGGAACGGGTGGTTGGTCTGGGATGTCGAGATCGAGGGACATACGGATGACGGTTCCGGGGATGAGTCGGTCCTCAGTTTCGAGTTTTAGGCCACCTTGCGACAGGTCTGTGGAGAGGGCCCTAAAGTTGGGCAGTTCCGGAGAGAGCGCACGCAGGCGAGCCGGTGTTCGTGCGGAGTCCCGAGCGAATCTCTGGGCGCCGGCTGGGACCCGAGGATTGTGGAGTTCGTCGAGTCCATCGGTGACTTCACCCAAGCAGACAAACTCCCCGCTGTGATGTTGGCGGGCTTGCTTCAGGAGCACCTCTAGGCGAATGTCTCCGTCGCCGACGTTGAGGGTGAGACTCAGAGATTGTTGGCGCGGACGAAAACGAGTGACAAAGGTCAGTAGCTCACCCTGGTGGGAGAGATAAAGGGCAGAGATGGCTTGGTGACGAGGGGTGCTCAGCTGTCTTGCGACCTTTCCGGAGCCTCTGGACTGAGGGCTGCTATTTTTCTAGCATACCAGTTGATCCCCGGAATGGCACTCGCCCCGTGAGCAAAAATGCTCAACATGACTGTCGTCACAATGGCGGTGCGAAGAATTGGCTCTCCGGGTAGCTGGACCTCGTGTTCGAGGAAGACGAGGCCCAGGACGATAGAGGCCAGGCCTCGGGGGCCAAACCATCCCATGAAGAGCTTGGTCGGCAGACTGAGGCCTGATTTTGCCAGCGCGAGCGCGACGGGCAGCATGCGCACGACGGTTAAGCTCAAGATTGCATACAAGGCGGTGGCGAAGGTCAGGTCGTTCCAGCTTCCAGCCACAAAGAGGCCAAAGAGAAAGAACACACCGAGGCTCAAGACCTGACCCCACTCTTCGGTAAACTCAACGCTGTGGCGCCCGACCGCGGGGAATCCTATCTGGGCCGCTAGTCCCGCTACAAAAGAAGCGATGAAGGCACTGGCTCCCAGCGGCTCGCAAGTGACCAAGCACAGAACCGGCAAAACCACAACGCCAAGCCCATTCATGGACTCTTGCATCCATTGCTTTTTCGCCGCCCAACCGAGCAAGGCCCCGCCCAAGAGGCCTATCAGGACACCAACGATGGCACCGTAGCCGAGTTGTTCCACAACAAATTTGAAGAGACTTTCCTCGGTGCCTTCAGGCCCAGCCGCGGCAAGCGCGATGAAAAAGAGCATGAAGGGCACCGACAAGCCGTCGTTGAGCCCTGCCTCCACGTTGAGCGATTGACGGATCGAGGTGGGAACCCGATCGCTGTTGACGATCACCATCCCCAGGCTGGCATCGGTGGGGGCTAGAATCGCCGAGAGTATGCCCGCTTCCCACCAGCTCAGCTCTGGTAGCACCAGGCCAGCCACGGCAATGCCCAAGGTAATAGTGAGCAGCATTCCCACGGAGAGCAGGCGAGTGGCCAGGTTTCCGATGTCCCGAAGGACGTGCAGATTGGCTCTGCTCGCATCTGCAAAGAGAAGCATAACGAGAGCGGTCTCGGATAGACCTAGGTAGGTCTCGAGGTCTCCCGCCTGACCCCGCCCCTCAGGCGAGACAAGAAAGACCAAAGCCCCTGATGCTGTGAAGAGCATAGGGGCTGTGATGACACTCTTCTCAAAGCGCTTAGAAAAGAGCGCGTAGAAGAAGACGGTGAAGACGAAGATAGGGAGGAGAGTCAAACTGCTCTCTTATCGCTCCGTCACTTCGGACCATTCCTGGTCGGGATTGAAGGTCTTCATCTTCTCGCAGATGGTTTGAGTTTTTTCGCCGAGGTCTTTCTCGAAGAGCGTTCCGTTTGAACTGATGAGAAATGTCATGATACCGGAGTGCCCGTAGTTGGCTGGATAGGCGACAACTCCGAAACCAGCGACTTGGTGACCGTTGACGGTGTAGCTGTAGGCTCCGCCAGGGGCGTCGGGTCCCTGTCCCTCTAGGAAGCGGAAGTGATAGCCGAACCAAGGCGACCCTTCGACACGACCTTCGGCGTACTTCCAGGAATCGACAAGAGCGGTTTGCAGAGGGCTGAAGACCGGCCCTTGAGCGACTTCCCAGTAGAGCCCATCGAACTGGCCCTCAGAGCTTCGAATCAGGCTCGTGTACTCACGGATCCCGTCGTTGTCCGGGTCGCGCAGTCGAAAATCTTCCTCGGCATCGAGAAGGCGTTTGCAGGTTTCTATGGCGATCAATTCGTTGCGTCCGATACGGCGATTGGCCAGCTCTTCGAGTCCCGCTTCGGTATCGAATTGCCAGTTCGAACCCACCGACACGATGGGGATCGGGAAGGGCCAGCCCTCCTCTCCTAGGCGGAGAATCCGCGAGCCGTCTTCGGTGGGCGCGAGGTGCCACTGTTCCTCAAAAAGAAGTTTCAAGAGGCGTCTGCTCTCTTCGATCTGAGTGGGGTTGGCGTTGTCTAGAAGTTCCTCGGTGCTGTTTCCGAAGAGTTCCACCAGGGCGTCGTTTCCTTCGGCATTCAGCGTGGACTGAAGGGCTGCTACAGCGGCCTCCGGGGATTTGAAGGATTGGGAATCCTTGGCCTGAGCTGTGCCCAGTAGGCCCAGCAACAACAAACTTGCAGCAATGGTTCTCAATTTCATGTCTTTGAATCCTCTCATCGTCGACGACCTCCACCGCTTCGGCCTCCACCGCTTCGGCCTCCGCCGCTTCGACTTCCGCCGCCTGAGTAACTTCTGGAACCGCGGCTACTCGCGCCTCGTTGGCTGGAGCGAACGGTACCACCGGTTCGTGAGTAGTTGGAGATACCACGGCCTGAATTCGTTTTTGTGGTGCTGGGTCGCGTTGTGGGTCGCGTTGTAGGACGCGCGCCGGTGCTCGGCCGGGTGGCGGGGCGTTGGGGCGATGTCACCGGTGGTCTCTGGCCGGGACGGCGGTTGGTCACGGTGCTGGGACGAGACACTTTGGGATTGGATTTTGGGGTGACTCGATTCGTTGGGCGCTGACTG
>CAZVVF010000729.1:0-3225 GCA_964630575.1 uncultured Burkholderiales bacterium
TACGACCCTCTGCGCAGCTACGGTTTTGAAAAGGACCGCCTGGAAACCGAGTTCATGAACTCCGCCGAGCGAGCCGCTATCGTTGAGGAAGAGACGGTACCGATTCTGATCTAGGTCGTTCTAGGACTTCGCGGTCAGCTTCTTGCCGAAGAGATCGCGCATATCGGGACTATTGGCTAGCAGCCAGTGGTCCCGTTCTTTTTGGGCCGCTCGAAGGAAGTCGCGCTGGCGTGCTGTGATCTCGCTGACGTAAGCCTGAGTTATCCTGTAAGGCGGGACTCCCCCGAAGCGCTGCACAGCTCCGGGACCGGCGTTGTAGGAGGCCAGAGCCAGTTTCGTTGTCTCTGGCGACTGTTTCCAGCGACGCATGTGGGCGGCCAGATACTTGGCGCAGCCCTCGATGTTCTGAGTCGGCTCGAACGGGTCCACGCCGAGCCGGCGCGCCGTCGAGGGCAAGAGCTGCCCCAAACCGACCGCTCCACCTGGCGAGGTGCAGTGAGGACGAAAGCGGGATTCTTTGGCGATCAACGCGGCCAGAAGAAACGGGTCCAAACGGTGCCTTTGGCTCGAGGCCACGATAGCCTCGGCTATGCTGTGGACCTGTGAGGTGGAGAGTTTCGGGTTGTACCTGGAGACGATGTTCTTGAGGGACTGATGCGGACCCCAAAGGCTCGCCAAACGCTCCTGCTCAGCCGAGAGGTAGGCCACGTAGGTGCTGTTGGACTCCTCTTGCTTGCGCACGATGAAGTCTTCGATGTGGCGAGACTGGGCCTCGGCAAAGGCGATCGGCTGCTGGCTCACCTGGCGCAACCAGATGGTCTTCGGTGACCGCTGGGTCTCGGCCCAATCACGGCCAAAGCCGACGAGGCCGATGAGGATAGCGAATATACTGATGAACAAACGAGCGAACAAACGACCCTCCCAGAGCGAAACAGAAGATTCCGCAGAGGTTACCCCATGTTGGGAACATCATGCAACCCCTATCGTTGAGCCGTGAACTTTTGGGCATAAAAAAAAGACGCGCTGAGCGCGTCTCTTGGCTGGGGCACAAGGATTCGAACCTCGGATGTCTGGACCAAAACCAGATGCCTTACCGCTTGGCTATACCCCAAGGACATTGGTATAATAGCTAGAGGTTGACCGCTCGTCAACCCCCTTTTTCACGTTTTTTTTAAGAATCGACGTGGATACTTTTTAACCCGCCTCCACGCAGGGCGGTCGGCCTGACAGAAACCGACACCAGGTCTCCATCCCTATTACCGAAGTGAGAATCGAACTCACGTCTCAGCCCCATCAAATCGAAACTGGTGTCGTTTCGAAATGCGAGACTGCGCTTTTCCACTAAGCTACCCGATCTCAAAGTCGTTCTCCTGATACTCAGAATAGGCCTCTTCGAACTCTTGTCGTTTCTCTTCGGTGACGCCCTGCAACTGCAGCAGCAGCTCATAGCCCTCGGTGGCCTCGCGCACGAGTGACACGGCCTCTTGAGGGCTCGCGAACGGATCCAGACCCTTGAGCGCGAGCACAGCCGAACGAAGCTGCTCCAAACCCTGACTGGCGGCCTCTAGGAGAACCTCTCCATCGGGGAACGACGAAGGCGCCTCCAGAACCCGGAGGCGCTGCTCGTAGACTTCAAAATGACGCTCCAGCACTCTCAGGGCATCGTTGTAGCCAGCGAGCTCGATGTCCTGACGATGTCGTGCGGAAACGACCCCTTTGATCAGCGCCAGAGGGTCCCGCGTCTTCAGGGGCATTCGCTCGCTTAGCCGTTCCCGTCAGAGAAGCTGTCAGAGCGGCTGTTGTCGGTTGCCTGAGAAGCCGCCACGCCACCGTCGAGGGCGAACGAGTTAGCCATGGAACCGCGCAGAGCCTGAGACAAGGCTATCGCATTGTTGAGGGCCTGCGAGCGTGCGCTCGAATGCCTGGATGCTTGAGAGACGGAAGCGGAACCATCGACCGCTCCGGCTGAGGCGTGTGAAGCGTGGTCGGCTGATGCCGTGGACTGACTCCCCCTGTTGGACCAGCCAGCGGCAACCGATCTCCAGTGAGCCTGGGCCGTTGATTGAGAACCTTTGTTGGCTCGCGCCGTAGCGTTGGAGCCGACCGTGGCGTCAGCGCTGGCCGCTGAAGCGTTTGTGGCCCCGGCATCGGCGTGGGAGCCGAAAGCGGCTCCGGCCGCGGCGTCGCTGCCTCTAGCGCTCCAGGCGTTGGCCACCGAGTGGATGGCGGCGTTGGCCCGAGCCCCGGAGAATCTGCGGGCCCGAGCAGCCGCCGAAGAACCGTGCTCAGCGCTGGCCGCGGCTGCCGAATGACCCCGCGCGTCGGCGTCAGCGACCGAGTGGTCACTCGCCGAAGCGCCGGCGGTGCTGCTGTGCACCGCGTTGGCATCGGCTGCGGAATGACCCGAGGCGGCCGCATCGGAGCGCGAGGAACCGGACGCTGCAGCCGTGGCCGCTGAGGCGGCGGTGGCGGCGGCGTTAGCAATACTGTTGAAAGTGGACTCAGCGTTGGCCACCGAGTGACCCAGCGAGGCGGCGCTGGCCGAACTCCCGGCGCTGGACTGAGCGGTGGAGGTTGAACCGAACCCGGCCGAGGCGTTGGATACGGAGCCTGACTCGGCGCCCGCCGAAGAGGAAGAGTGTCCAAAGGCTGACGCATCGGCGGCGGAATAATCATCGGCGAAGGCCAGGGCATCGGAGCCGTGGGTCGCCCCTGCTGAGGCGGCCGAAGCATCCGTGGCCACCGCATCGGCTACGCTGCTGCCATCGGCTTGGGCGTTGGCCACCGAGTCACCGCCAGAGAAGGCTGTGGCATTGGAGAGACCGGAAGCTTGAGCTGTGCTCGCGGAGTAATCGAAGGCACTGGAAGAAGCGTTCGAACTGGCTTCCGCCGAGGAAGAGGCCGAACTCGCTCCAGTCGCGACCGAGGTTGCCGCCGAACCGTCGAGGGCCAAGGCCGAGGCGTCGGAGTCGTTGGCGGCACTGGCCGAGGCGGCCGAATTGTCGATGGCCACGGCATCGGAGATGCTGTTTCCGGTCGCATCCGAGAGAGCCGAAGAGTTGGCACCAGCGAAGGTCGAAGCGGAAGAGGCGGCATCAGCGGTGGACACCGATACAGAGTTGTCGTCGGAGGTCGCGCTGGCGACCGAAGCACCGTCGGCGACGGCGGTCGAAGAACTTTCGTTGTTGGCCGAAGCGTCCGCTGCGGATTCGTTCTCGGCCAGGG
>CAZVVF010000730.1:0-3221 GCA_964630575.1 uncultured Burkholderiales bacterium
GATTTTTCAAAGGGGCTCCCTCAAAGGGCCATTCGGCCAGGAAGGTACCGACCGATTGCGTCAAGCCGGAGTTGTACACGGGGCTTCCAACGATAATGGCGTCGGCCCAAACGAGGTCCTCGTGCGTTGTGTCCTGGACTCGTTGCAAGCGTAGAATTGTATCGGGCTCCTCTCGTACCGAATCGGCGATCCAGCCCGCTACCGTCTCGGTATGCCCATCGACGGAGTCAAAACAGATCAGAACTCTGGTTTCGGCCTGAGCCGAGAGAGTCAAGAGCATCAACACAAAGAGCTCGAGTGTCAAACTGCGGCTCCGCTCGAAAGCGCTCGTTATTGGCAAGATGACCCGGCCCCTAGGTTCACCGGTCGAGGCCGGTCTCGCTCGGCGTTTACAATGCAGAAGAAACCGAAAGGCTCGTCTGAGCTGTTGCTCAGCTGATGAATCTCGTCAGGCGACACGTAGAGAATGTCTCCGAACTTTAGCTCCAATCGTCGCTCCCCCACAAGAGCGTGCCCGGCCCCCCTCATAACGATGACCACGTGTTCGTGAAGGTGCTGTTCCAGAGTGCTGTAACCACCCTTTTCGATCTCAAAGTAGCGCACGTGGAAGTTGCTAGATTCACCGGATTCACCAACGAAAACTCGACGGGAAACATCGCTCCAACTCCCATCTTCGGACTTGTAGGAAGTGGGAACGATATGCTTCCATTCAAAATTGCCCGAATGACGAAAGAGTTTCGACACATTGGCCTGGGAAAGTTCCAGCGGATCATCGGTGAGGTCGTCTACCAAATTCATGCCCGTTCACTTGAGCCTCTGGGGTAAGGCCTCCTGCCTTCAGACCGAAAGTGAAAGCGATTCTGCCCCAGGGGTCTGGAGTCTCGGCTGGAAAGTTGTGGCGTGCAAGACAATCAGAATTTCCGAGATCAAGTGATCGACCTCGTCCGTCGCATCCCTCCTGGGCGCATCGTCTCCTATGGACAGATCGCCAGAGTGTTGGGAAGGAGCCGAGCCTCTCGCGTGGTCGGTGGGTTCCTGAGTCAGCTCCCACCGACCGACTCCACCACCCCCTGGCATAGAGTGGTCAATCGCGAAGGCGGAATCAGCCATCGCCGCGATCCCTTCTCCAACCGCGACCCCGTTGAGGTGCAGAGAGAACTCCTGCAGAAAGAGGGCTTGCAGTGCGGCCTCGACGGCCACTTTGCCTTGGCCGAATACGGTATGAGCGATGATGAGATTCGACAACTCTTCGAGGCCGAGATGCTCGAACTCGTGGACCTGGAAAACCAGATCATCGGCATTGCCCCGCGGCCCAAGGTTCGCCAGGAAAATCTCCTCCATCGAGGTGTCGGCATCCTGTGCTGGAATTCCAAAGGGGAGCTCTACGTCCACCAGAGGACAGCCAGCAAAGACCTCTTCCCCTCCTATTTCGACATGATGGTCGGAGGGGCGCTGGAAGCCGGCGAACTCTATGAGACAGCGGCCTTGCGCGAGGTTCGAGAAGAGCTCGGTATCGGCGACGTGGAGATCCGCTACTTGCTCGAGACCCTCTACGAAGGCCCCTTAAACCGTAGCTGGATCCAGCTCTTTGAGGTGACCTGGGATGGTCCGGTCGTGTGGCAAGCCGAAGAGATATGCTGGGGTCGCTGGATGCCCTTTGCAGAGGTGCTCGATTGGATCAATGAGGTCCAAATCGTTCCCGATGGACGGCACGTCTTCCAAGACTACCTCAAGACCCGAGAGTGATATCGGACAACCTGGCCCAACGTTAACATGCTCGTTAATCGCCAGCGCGGCCTCCGTTTTATGATAGGGGTGCGAAAGGTCTCACTATGCTCACACCTTCAGTTATCGCGCGAGGCGCGGTCTTTTCGCCTGCTACCAGCAGAGATGGCCAGGTCATGGCATGGAGTAACCGTAAAAACGGTACTCGCGACATCTTTGTTCGGCGGGACGCAGAGACGATACAATTAACCAATGATGCAGAAATCGATACGGAACCTGCCCTAACCCCAGACGGAGACATCCTGGTCTGGAGCCGGAGAGTTGGCCAGGATTGGGATCTTTTCCAATCCGTCGACGGAACGGTCGAACCTCTGATCAGCGAACCGGGCGCCCAGCGCAAACCTCAGATCTCGGCCGATGGCTCAACCCTCGTGTTCGAGGACCGAAACGGGATCGGCGTGCTCCGCGACGGGCAGCGGGAATGGTTGGCACCGCCTGAAGGCAGCCAAATCTCTCGCCGCCCCCGAGTCTCCGACGATGGCACGCGAGTTTTTTGGGAGCGCTTCGACCAAGTCGACCGAACCCAAACGCTATGGATGAGAGACCAAACAGGACAGCAAAAGCCATTGCTGACTCCCGATGACTCCTGGACCGGCTACGCGGTGAGCCGAAACGGCAAGCAGATCACCTATTCCGTATGGACTGACAAGGGAGAGGACCTCTACGTTTGGCATCTCGACACCAACGAGCGTCACGCCATAGCCAATAAGGAAGACGTCAACGAATCGTTTCCCTCGGTCAGCCCAGACGGGCGATCGACCTACTACACTTTGGCCGACTTCCGAGGCTACCCCAAGGTCAACACCTATATCTTCAGAGACCAACTCGGAAAAAAGGAAGAGCTCGTGACTCGCGACCCAGACGGAAGGAACCTTTTCAGCCAGGTCACGACCGACGGAAATCTGCTTCACTGGATGTGGATCGACGACAACGATCCCAACAACCGTGCTCTTTTGGCCGCGCCAATAGAAAGCTAAAGGCGATCCTCAAAGAGCTCGCTCGTCGGTGGGTTTATCAAAATCGACGCTCCCTTAACAATTTCGTGACATTCAACTCCTACTATCTCCGTAGACTAGCGATAGAGGATTGAGGATGATGACATGGTAGGTTCGATAACCCAAAAAGCGCGCGGCTTCACTCGCTGGCTAGGACAACAGGTCGTGGACAACGACTTCGGGAGCGGCGACGAAAGAACTCGAGACTATGCCCTGGTTGGCGCCACAGCCGGTGCCGTGGCCGGAGCGACGGCTGGGACGATCGCTGGCTTCAAGGCCCAGTCGACCAATGATGTCAACGAGGTTTGGGTCGACCGCACTATCGATCACCCCAAGATGAGTGGCTATAGCCACATCGCTGTGCCCGACTACAGCACCGATTGCACCACCGATTACGACGGCAACGAGCAATGCACCACAGAGCTCGAGGGTTGGTGGCAC
>CAZVVF010000731.1:0-3214 GCA_964630575.1 uncultured Burkholderiales bacterium
CGTTTGCCTTACCCACCAACTTGCGAGCGGTCTCCCATCCAGTGGTGTCGTCGTAGATGGCCCAACTCATCAGATTGATCGAATCCTTGGCACCATCGATCAAGCGCTCTCGCTCGGCAAAAGAGGCGGGTCCATCCATCAGGGTTCGAATCTGGTTCCCCGAGGTAAATTTCGCTCCCTGGAGCACTTCGAGTTCCGAGACAAACGTCGGATCGGCCATAAGGCTCAAGCCGCCCGACTGGCGGGGTGGTGCCTGGGTGTTGCGAACAGCAGCGAGGTGTTGAGCCGAGAGCTCGTCCCAACCAACATATTTGACACCTTTGGTGTCGGGAGTCATGCCGCGTTCGCGAAATTGAGCATCGACCATACCGGCGGCTTGGTCGACCATATTGTTCAACTTGGCTTCGGACATAGGGGGCATCGTGCCCGCATCCATCGCCGCGTTGGCCAGATCGTGCAAGGTGGGTTTGAGTTGACCCGTTGCATTGAGCGTCTGGAGCAGGGAGATAACCTGCTTTTCAGCCTCGGGGTCGGACAGAGCCCGACCTATCAACTCTTCAATTTTTTTGGATGCCGCTGAGTCCGGCTTGGGTTCGGCAACCGTCTTCACCGGTGCCGCCATCAGTCCCAAGGGCTCTTGGCGAGGAGGCTCGGCGAGGACATCTCGCGGCTGAGCGACAGCCAGATTTTGAGTTTGAGTCTTGGGGGCGACAAAGAATTGTGGACGCCCGATAGGTCTTGTCGTGATCTGCATTATGAATCTCTCTTTTCGAGGGTAGCCATCTCCTGAGCCGATGGCACCTGAAGTCAAGAGTACTCTCCAGGCTTTGAGATATTAAAAATAGATTGTTACAACTCTACCGCACCAACAAAAAATACCTCAGCCCTGAATCGTTCGATAAGATCTAGGTCATATGAACTCTGCAGCAGATGGGCTATGCTAGTAACTATGCCCCACCTCTCGCCTGCCGATGCAGCCTGGCTCCATATGGAACAGCCGAACAACCTGATGATGATCACAGGGTTGCTGTTTCTTCGTGAAGCTCCTGAGCGCGACTGGATGGAAGCCTTTCTCGAACACCGCCTCTGTCAGTTCGAGCGCTTTCGGATGAAGATCGTAGAGCCGGCTCTCGGAGTGGGGCTACCGCGTTGGCAGAAAACCGAAAAACTCGACGTCAAAAGACATTTGGTCTACGAACACCTCGAAGACCCCTCCGAATCTGGACTCCTCCAGAGGGCCGGGCAGTTGATGAGTCAGAGACTCGACCGAGAGCATCCTCTTTGGGAGTTCAGAGTGTTCCCAGGCATCCAAGGTGGTGCCGCCATGATCGTGCGCTTGCACCACGCCATCGGTGATGGCATAGCACTGATGAGGGTTTTGTTGAGTCTGTGCGACACCTCCCCCGACGCCCCGAGACCTCGCTCCGATCAGGAATCGTGCCACCTAGAAAAGCAAGAGGGGGCTTTTCAAAAGGCCAAGCGCCTGACCAGCCACCTGATTCACGAAGGCCACGACCTGATCTTTCATCCCTCGCACGCCGCCGAAATCGCTCGGGCTGGAATGGGAGCCAGCAAAGCGCTCTCTCGCCTCTTGAGCTTGCCTGCCGATTCGGAGAACGCTTTTCGGGGACCCCTCCAACCCAAAAAGCTCGCCGCCCTATCAAACCCGTTTCCTCTCTCTGCCATCAAGTCCGTGGGCAAACGCCTGGGCTGCACCATCAACGATGTGCTCATGGCGGTTTTGGCGGGGTCTCTCGGCCGCTCTCTGCGCCGCTTTCAAGACCTCGACCCAAGCTACGAGATCCGAGTGATCGTTCCGGTAGACCTCAGAGGCGGTGATGTCTCCCAACTGGGGAATCAATTCGGAATCATCTTTCTCACCCTACCGGTCGGTGAGACAGACCCGAGAGCCCGCCTGGCCACCGTTCATGACATCATGGGCCAGTTGAAGCAATCGGCCGAGGCCGTGGTTGCCTTCGAATTGCTGAGCGTGGTCGGCGGACTCCCCACGAGCCTTGAGACACCCATCATTCAATGGTTCGGAAACAAAGCCACCGCCGTGGTGACAAATCTTCCAGGACCCAAGAAAAAGCTGTACCTGGCAGGTGCGGAAATTGAGAGTATGATGTACTGGGTCCCTCAGTCCGGCCGCTTAGGTCTGGGGGTCAGCCTCATGAGTTACGCCGGTCAAATCCGTGTGGGCGTGGCCACGGACGCCGCCCTTATTCCAGATCCCCAACAACTCGTAGACGATTTCATGACGACCCTTGACGAAACGCTATCCCTGGAGGCCCTTTGAGTTTTATTCCCAGTTCCATCCTGCGCCGTCTCTATCAACCTCACACGCTCCGCAATGTCCACAAGGGCGTGACTTTCACTCTCAAGAATCGGCTCAGCGATGCGCACATCACAGGCATCACCTCCGTTGAAGTCAACCAGGTCACTGTTCCCTTGGAGAGCGTCACCTTCACTCCGGTCGATGGCGGGGAAGTCGTCGTGGCCACCGAGGTGACCCAGGAGAATTCCATTCTGCTGCCGGTGGGTAAGGTGATCGAGGTTCATTTGGAAACCGATCCGTTGGAGATGGGAGAGCATCACATAGAATTGGTGTTTCAAAGCAAGCCGTTCGGTTCGCTCAAGCTCAACATCGACGAATCTCTCAGCAAGGAGCCACCGAGCCGAGACCACATTCCCCGCGACTCCAGTGATGACTACAGCGAGAAGGCCGTGACCCAACGCCGCCAATTTCTAAAAAAACACTGTGATCATGATTTTGACCATACCTTCCGCACCAGCTACGACCCCCACCTGACTCAGGGCAATATCGAGCATTTCATAGGGATGGCCCAGATCCCCATTGGGCTCGCCGGTCCCCTCAGCGTCGACGGAGAGCACGCCCAGGGGGAGTTCTTTGTGCCCCTAGCTACCACCGAAGGGACGCTGGTGGCCTCTTACAATCGCGGGATGAAGCTCCTAAAACTGTGCGGTGGAGTGAAGGCTACCGTTGTGGGAGACAGTATGCAACGGGCTCCCGTATTCGTGTTCGACGATGCCCGTGGGGGCAGACGCTTCGTGAACTGGGTGGTGACCAGACTCGAAGATATTCGAGAAGTAGCACAAGCCACCTCGAGTGTGGCCCGCTTGAAATACATCGACTACTACCTGAGCAACCGCTTTGCCTATCTGCGCTTCAACTACACCACCGGTGACGCCG
>CAZVVF010000732.1:0-3194 GCA_964630575.1 uncultured Burkholderiales bacterium
TTGGACAAACGTCTATTCGTAGACCCTAGCAATACTACTTCTAGAGGAGTCTCATATCTTTGAGTTGCTTCATCGAGCCTCCTCAGCTGACGCGGTGTAAGGAGAAAACGGAGAGGCAGGACCCGGTCGCGCTGGGCACTGAATAGATTTTGATGAGCAACTTTGCAGAGCTTCGCCGCCGTTTGTACGCCGAACTTCCCGAGTACGCGAGGACCTTGATCTTGAGTCCGCGCTATCGAAATCATCAGGACCCTTTCCGCCAAGACTTTGCTCAGTTCCCAGACGACCCTCGTATGCATTCTTTACAATGGCATCAGTGGGGTGTTGTGAGCCATACCGTTAAGGTCGGTGAGCAGTTCGAGACGACGCTGCCAGTCAAACTCCAGGAATGGTTTGGGCCGGCTCTGGGGCGAGACCGTTTGGGGTTGGGCCGTGAATCGATCGAAGGGGTCTGTAAGTGGGAGCTCCTCCTCTCCTCGGTGCCCACCCACGACTGGGGGAAATTCACGCTGCGGGGATTGGCCAAGGGCTGTGGTGACAAACCGAAATTTCGCTTCTTCGGTCACGAAGCCGAGAGTGGAGCGTTGGTGCGGGAGCGGAGCCTTTGGTTCGAGGAGCAAGGGGTCTCAAGGGATCAACTCGAGTACATCGCTCGTTGCTCCGAGCTTCACTTCGAGCTCGGCAAGCTGCGCGACATGGCGCGCAACAAGGGGGGGTATAACTTGGAATGGGTCGGGAGTGACGACTTCCTGCGCGCCTCTGCTAAGATCGGTTTGAAGCATCCAGGCTTTGAGAGAGAGATTGGACTGTTTTTTCTGGCCGACAGTTGGGGGAAGACCGATCTGATGGACAGTCGCGAATTTGTGAGCGACCGAGCCATAGCCGATCTCAAGGGGGACTTGAAGAGGCAGGTAAAGGATCGTGGCCTGGAACCAAATCTCATTGAGTGTGCTCTGCAGCTCCCGATCAACACCGCTGTGGGACGTCGTTTCCTGGAATGGGTCGTCGACCAGACGACCGGTTTCGGCTTGGCCGAGGGGTAGTTTAGGCTGGATTTGGCCTGAAATGGTGAAAAAACAAGGTTAATACTCAGTAATAATGTTGACAGTGTTGGCGATTGAGCATAGTGTCCGTCTCGAGCGGTGCCACGGCTTGCTTGAGCAATGAGACTTGTGGCTCCCAGAAGCGAGAACGTCGCTCCGAACGCTTCGACTTAAAAGCCACCCTCCTTGCGCTCCGTCCGCGCTACTCTCACCCCCCCCACTTTTTCTCTTGAATGAGAGGTATCCCATGTTTTATGAAATCCTTTTCCAGTCGTGTGTACTCGCTAGAGTCGCAGCCCCTGCGGTGACCTATCAAGAAGGCTTTGACCACGGGTCGATGCCCGCTGACCAAGAGGTTCGCTGGTTGCAGCCAAGCCTCGACCAGGAAGGTCGGTACCGAGTCCGTCCTATCAGTTTCTGGACCTGGTTGACATCGAGCAAGTTGCGCTGCCAATCAGCATCTAGCGTGGAAGTCGATCTGCAGGGGTACAGATCAGACGGACTTTGGTCACGCTTTCGAAGCTGGATTTTTGGCATCAATACGTCTTTCTACAGACCGCACTTCCCTCATGTCTACAGCGCCGAACTGCTGATGGTTCGGAAGCAGTGCAGGGCTCTGCCTCCCCTGACGGTGCACGAAGACACCCGCTGCGGTGTTCACCGAAGCTTCGACCTTGGACGCTACGAAACTCGCTCACTTGCGGTTCTAGGCCTCGAGCCACTGAAAGGACCATCCCTGTTGGTCGGGGTTCGCCCTTTCGCCTCGGGGGAAGAGTCGAATCCGTCCTACCAAACTTCGGTGGTGCCGCGACTCTTGGCGATGTGATCGAGGTGCGGGGCAGGGGGGCCCGTGGGACAGGTTATTGTGGCTCGGCCCTAAACTTCTAAGCATGGGTAAGAGAGTATGACCGCTTCCAAGTGGAGTATCGACGGCCAAGTCTATGAACGACTCCTCACAATCGAGTGTTTCCAGGGGCTGACCCCCCAACAGATTCAGGTCCAACGTCTCGGCGGTCTGACCAATATCAATTACCGCGTGGAGACTCCGTCGGGCCGCTTTGTTCTTCGATTGCCTGGACCTGGCACTCTCGATTATATCGACCGTCAGGCTGAGGAGCACAACGCTCAATCGGCAGCCGATGCCGGGGTTAACGCGGAAGTGATTCACTTTGACTCAGAGGACGGGTGTATGGTCTGCCGCTACGTTGAGGGGGCCGTAACGATGTCCATCGAGGCCTTCAGGGACTTAGGGGCAGTCGAGAGAGCGGGTCGGGTCTTGCGACGCCTTCACGACACGAGCGCTCCCTTTTGCAGTGATTTTGGTCTCTTCTCTCAGATGGACCGATACCTGGCTCTGCTGAAGAAGCTAGAGGCTCCCTTGCCTGAAGGATTCGATTGCGTAAGGCGTGATGCGCAAGCCGTTCGAGCGGCGCTTGAGCGCTGGGACCTCCCTCAGGCTCCCTGCCATTGCGACCCCCTCTACGAGAATTTTTTGGATGTCGGGGACCGCATGTATCTGATCGACTTTGAGTACGCCGGAAACAACGACCCCATGTGGGATCTCGGTGATCTTTCGGTCGAGTCCGAATTCACCGCCGAACAGGACCAGCAGTTGCTGAACGCCTATTTCGATCGCGGGCCCAAGCCATTCGATGTGGCTCGTATGTCCATGTACAAAGCTCTGAGCGATCTGTTGTGGACCCTGTGGGGCGTGGTTCAACACGCCAATCAGAATCCGGCCGACGATTTTTGGGCCTATGCCGTGAATCGTTTGCGTCGGTGTAGAAACTTGATGGCGACCTCGGAGTTTCGCTCTCACCTAGAGGTCGTTCAAGGAGGACCGCAGAGTGCCGGATAGTGAGTTTGCTCAGTGGCTCGACTCCAGCCAATACACCGAGCAAGGCTTGGATTCGTATCAGTCTGTCTTTGGAGAGCACTTCGTTAGTCCCGGTGGTGCCGAGACCGCACGGGAGTTTATCGCTGCTCTGGAGTTGTCTGCGGATTCGCGGGTGCTCGATGTTTGCTGCGGGTTGGGTGGAAGCGCTCTTCTCATGGCCGAGGAGTTCGGTCTCCGGGTCGATGGCGTCGACTTGTCTGAGAACATGATAAGCCGTGCCCGGTCTACGGTTTCTGAAAGGGGGCTAGAGGACA
>CAZVVF010000733.1:0-3193 GCA_964630575.1 uncultured Burkholderiales bacterium
GAGAGCGCCCGTCGAGGGTTCTCAACAGGGCGCTCAAGGGGGAATTCGAGACCGACCTAGTCGGGCCGCTGAGAGCTTTCTTTGAGCACACAGGACATCTCTACGGACAGCTCTTTGACTTTTTAGTCCATGGCATTTGCCAAAGAATGCGCTTGGCAGGCCGTGGCCTTGAGGCTGACCAGATTTTGGCTAGAACCCAGATATGGGTAGAAACCTTGCGCCTGCGGGATCTGCTCCTGGGCACTCGGGTCTCCTAGCCCAAGCCGGTTCCGTCGAACCGCTGGGTTACTCCCCGGGTTCGGCGACCTTCATGGGAGGAAGAGGGACGCCGAGCGCAGCGGCCACAGCCTCTAGTTCTTGGTGCTCGACTTCTACAATTTTATCGTCGGCTGTGGCGATCGCTACGAGATAATCGATAATAATATCCTTGGACTCGTCGTCTAGTATCTCTGTGATCGTAGAGGCTATTTCGTAGGCCGAGGGTAGGTTGTCCAAACCGTCGAGGAGAGTTTCGAAAGAGAGGTTCGAAAAGCCAGGAATCATGCGTCGTCCCATCTCGATGGCGACTTCCTTTTCCTCGGGGTCGATCACCCCGTCTACGGCGATAAGACTCGCTGCCAGAGCGGCAGCAACTTTTGGAATATCAGCTTTCATATCTGTGAACATGTGTTGGAACCTCCGAAGACTTTAAGTTCAGCTTAGCTGGATTGCAGAGACTACCTGCTGGATAAGCGATTCAAAAAATCTCCGGGCGACTTGTAGAATGGGGGCCTGTTGTGACCTCAGTTCGTCTTGATCTTGAATTTTCGGTCGTAGTGGCTGTGTCCCCAGGAAATCAACTTGGGCCATCGCTCCCAGGCCCAGAGCGATCTTGGGCCAGAGAACAGATACAGCTTCCCAGACAGAACTCGACGAAACTCTGTCGAGCCTGGAACAAGGCCACCATAGAGGCCGCAAGCAAAGGCGCAAAACCCACCGAATTGAGGCAAGAAGCTAGCTGGGTTCCTCTGGAAGCGTCCACGATTCTCGGCGTTCAGAAACAGGTAGGTCTTCCCGTGCATCTTTGTCTTGCATTCGAATTGCCCCCGCCTGGGAGCGTCACCTTCGAAGAAGGTGAGTGGATCATAGCCGTCGAGGCCCAACGCCGTCTCTTTTTCAAACATGGACGCTCCCTAGCTGGTGGACTTCTGAACGGTTTGCCTTCGTCCCTTCGGTGGCTGGTTGTTGGGGCCCGCGCTGGCTAGCCGAGGAACTCTCAAAAAGGGTCGCTCGGGATCGTGGGTTCGCCACGGACTCAGAAGCGTCTGAAGCCGCCCACCGAAGTGGACGGCCTCAAGGCGCGATCAGATCTGGTCGAACAGTCGAGAGAGCTCTTTGCGCAGCTGGCGCGCTGGTTTGAGCGGTTCCCCGTCAAGCACGTCTTGCAGGGCTTCCTGATAGTCGAGCAGTTTGCTCAGCACTCGTTTCCAAGCGTCGGATTTGTGCGCGGCGATTCTTCCCCCTCGAAGCGCTGCGGTCAACTCGGCTACGAGCTTCTTAATGGCGTCCAGACAACTCTGGACCGCTTGAGGTGCCGGAGTCAGACCTAGATTGAGGAAAGGGTCAGCGTCCAAGAGGTCTTTGAGTTGCCGGTGGGTCGATGGGAGTTCTTCTTTCGCTGGAGGCGAGGGTGGACTGGGTGCAGGTCTCGACTCCAGCTTCGGAAGGGGACTCCCTGCGGGCAGGTCTCTCAGGTCAAGTTCGCTGCTATCGAGCCATTCCGGTTGGTCTGGAGGAATCAGCGCTTCCTCGCAAGAGCAGAGACTCTCGTCGAGCCCTTCAAAGAGGTTTTCAGAACCATCACCCTCGTCACAGAAGACCTCGTCAAAGAGCCCTTCGGCTTCTGGGGCCACGGAGAAACAAGGCGGTGGGCAGGACTCGGCGTCAAAGATGTCGTCATCGCTGTCGCTGCTCACTCGCATGGGTGAAGCGGGCTTTCTCATCTTGGCTGACTTGTTGGCCAGGCCAGCGCGCATACCTCGACTTTGGCCACTGAGGTGAGGCTTTGCGTTTTGGGGCATGGTCTGCTCAACTGGCTGCACCACCCGGTCGAGTTGCTGATCGGTGTCCACCTTCTCGGTCTTGTCGATGGCGGTGAAGGCGGTGAATCGACACAGTACTTGAGCGGACACGGAGAGTTGAACCAGTTCTGCTGGTGTCGCCTTTTTCACCAAGTAGAGGTCTTCGAGGTCGAGAAGGCGGGAGCGAGCCCAGGCACGGTAGACCACCGGGTCGTCGGTGGGAATAGCATTGAGTTCCTCCGAGTACTGACCTTTGCCTTGAAACCATCCGCTGACTTCGGTCTTTTCACAGAGTTCTTCCATTCGGCCAAAGAAGGTGGTGGGGACCTCTTGCCACACATCCCAAAACTTGGGTGATTTGAAGTTGTCGTCGGCACCGAGCAGGGTGAGGCCTTTCCAAACGGGTTGGCCCCACTTGCGATGCATCTCTACCAACTCTGTTTCCAGGTCAGACTCGTTGGGGATCAACGTGCAGAGTCCGCCGCTGGTCTCAGCCATTCGATTGAGTAGACCTTCACGGGCGGCATATCCAATGCCGATGGTGGAGATGCGAATGCCGGTTTGGCAGCTTCTGATGAGGGCTGAATCGTTGCCCACATCACCGTCGGTGACCAGGATGATGTGAGGGTCGCGGTTTTCCATCTTGCTAAAATACCCAAGACCCTCCCGCAGGGCAGGCAGCATCTCGGTGCCTCCGGCCGAGTCTATCTTGGATAGCCATTCGGTCGCCCGCATTTTGTAAAAATCATTGGCCTGGCATAGTCCGTTCTTGAAGTCGAAGTGCTCGTTTTTGTGGTCGTAGGCGATGACACCAAATCTGTCTTCTGGATTGAGACTCTCGACGATTCGAGCGGTGGCACGACGGGCCGCGATCATGGGCCAGCCACTCATTGAGCCGGAACGGTCGAGGAGAACAACCACGTCTCGAGGGTGAGATCGGCGTTCGCGGGCCACCGGCGGGACGACCGTCAGAGCGAAGGCGTTGTTGGTTTCGTCAATAAGGAGCCTCGTTTGCAGGGTGTTTTCGGGGTAGGTCACCTCCAGCACGAAGGCTCGGTCCATCCTCTCGACACCAGGCAGGAGGCTCACTCTGTAACGTCCGTCTTCAAAGTGTTTGGTTCTGGAAAAGTGAC
>CAZVVF010000734.1:0-3191 GCA_964630575.1 uncultured Burkholderiales bacterium
TGCTGCTCAACCCAAGGAAGAAGCCAAACCTTCCGTGGTTGACACCTTTAGCGCTGGTGCTTTTAGCGCTGCTGACACGGCCAACGGAGTGGTTGGCGCTTACGCTGGTGGAACTGGCCTGGCACTAGCAGGTGCTGCCATCGGTGGAGCCATCAGTCTCGGTGGGGACCTCATTACCGCCGCCAAAGGGGCCCTGAGCGGTGACGCGGGCACGACTCTCAAGGGCATCCTCGACGCTGGACTTTCTGCCGGTGCTTGGGCTGCCGGTGGAGCCATCGGTGGACTCGCCATTGGTGGGACGACCGGGTTCTTCGTAGGGCGCGGTGCAAGTCGCTTCGTAGGCGGAGTGGCCGGCAACATCACCGAGAAGCTCGGCGGAAACAAGAATGTTGGACGCGCCGTGGGCTCCATGGCCGTCGGTGCCTTGATGGGTGCTAAGGGTGCCGGAGTTATGGGTTACAACGCGGCCCTCATTACCGGTGGCGCAGCGCTCGCTGGTGGAACGATCAGCTTCGCCAGAAGCTAACGTTCGCCACTAGAGGCCAGAAAAAACCACCTTGTTCGAGGTGGTTTTTTTATGTTCTGAGGGTGCTCTGGAGCCTGGCTTGAGGGCGCAGACGGGTTCTGGGATCCTTTTGCCGAACCAGCCTCCGATGGATGACTTCAGCGAGAAAAGCTCTTTATTTCAGAGGGTCGCGCCTGGCATTTTAGTGGCCGCCACTGGAGTCGGTGCTGGGGACCTTATCAACGCCAGCCTAGCCGGTTCTGACCTCGGCCTGACCATTCTTTGGGCGGCTTGGATGGGAGCCATTCTGAAATGGGTTCTCAATGAAGGGATCGGACGCTGGCAGTTGGCGACCGGTACTACCCTTATGGAAGGGTGGAAGAATCGAATCGGTCACTGGGTCTGCTGGCTTTTTCTTGGCTACCTGGTCCTCTGGACGGTGGTCGTCGGTGGAACGATCATCAAGGCCTGTGGGGTAGCGGGACTGGCCCTCACTGGAACAGGGTCGTTACTGTTTTGGGGCACGGCCCACTCACTGGTGGGGATCGCTCTGGTTTGGCTGGGCGGTTTTTCGGTGTTTGAGAAGATGATGTCGGCTTGTATCGGTGTTATGTTTCTAACCGTCACCTTCAGTGCTTTTCAGGTAGGGGTGCCACTCGATGCTAGCTTTTGGCAAGGTCTTTTCATTCCCCGGATTCCTCCCGACGGGTTGCACTGGACCCTCGGCGTGATCGGAGGAGTCGGGGGGACGGTGACGCTGCTGTCCTACGGCTATTGGATCGCTGAGCAAAACCGCACAGGGCGGTCCGGGCTCAGAGCGTGCTGGCTCGACCTTGCTATCGGCTACTCCATGACGGCTCTCTTTGGACTCTCGATGCTCGTCATCGGTTCGCGTCTGCAGCTAGACGGCAAAGGGTCGGGTGTGGCCATTTCCATCTCCGAACTCTTGGGGGCCTCCATCTCTCCCTTCGTAGGGTGGATTTTTCTGCTCGGTTTTTGGGCGGCAGTCTTCAGCAGTATGCTCGGTGTATGGCAGGGTGTGCCCTATCTTTTCGCTGACTTTCGCCGAGTCATTCAGGGGCGAGCCAGAGGGGATTGCGACCTTGAAAAGACGTCGGATTATCGGGGATACCTCTTGTTTTTGGGGCTTGCACCGCTGGCCATCCAGAGCTTCTCGCTCAAGTCGATCGCTATGGTTTACGCGGTTCTGGGCAGTCTTTTTATGCCGTTCTTAGCCGCGACGCTCCTGTACCTCAACAGCATCTGCTTGGCCGACCACCCCATGCGTAATCCTTGGTGGGTCAACCTGGGGCTGGTGGTCACTCTGCTCTTTTTTGGCTACCAGGGATTGGCCTTTTAGGGCCTCAAGGCTTCTCGCAGAGAACAAGTTTTATAAACGCTCGTTTGTGATACTTGCCAGCGATTCTGGAGCCGAGATCTAAGAGAAACATCTTCCATCCGTACTTCTTACGCAGGACTCGATAGGCTGTCTGAATCTCTCGTTCCGAGTCCAGAATTGTGGCTTTGGCCTGGTGGGAGTCACCGGTCACGGTACCGCTGACGGTGCAGGTCGCCAAGCGGGCCCGTGGCGAGTTTTTGAGCCGCTTGACCTTTCCCGCTTTTCCCTCGCTAAAGACGTAGAAGCAGCCTCCCTCCTCGGCGGCCCAAACAGGGGTCGCAACCTCCTTGCCACTCTTGCGGAAGGTCACGAGGCTCAGGTATTCGGCTTGGGAAAGTTCTTGAATAGCGCTCATGGGTTCCTCGAGTAAGTTCCTTTGTGACGGCTTACTCCGCAGCCTGCAATCCGGTTTGCTTCAGGTCCATCTCGGCTCGCTGGCCGCTCTGTCAAAGAGGGGCTAGTCTACCCCGAGATCGGAGCGACGATAGCCGTCGGTCGTCCGCTTCACCAGGGTCGGGTCGAGCTTGGACAGCCGAGCCAAGGATTCGGCGGCTGTTTGGCTGCTGAAGCTTCTGAAGTAGCGGATCACGGCGACCTTCACCCACGTGACCTCTTCGTTCTTGGTGAACAGGGCTTCCACACGCTGTGCCGGTGTCTCATCCTTCCAGAGAGCGAGTGGGGCCAAAACGAAGGCTCCACGCTGAGGGTGAAGGAGCTCTTCGGCGAACATTTTTTTGACAGCCGAACGCAAAGCTTGGTCTTGACTCTGCTCCGTGACCAGGGTGAGAGCACGATTGAGCGGTGTCACTCGACTGGCCGGTAGCTCGGGGGCGTAGAAGACCTTTTTCACCCGAGGTAAGGCCGAGGCACCATTGATGCTGAGGTAGGCGACCGCCAACGGTCCGAGGATGGGCGAAGAGGGCGACAGATTTGGGGAGAAGAGCTCCTTTTCGATCCAGGTGTTGTCGCTCTTGCTGAGATGGGGGTAGTTCATGAGGAGATAGAGGGCTCTGCGCTCAGCCGCAATTTTCGGGTCTTTTTGCCAGCGGTTGAGGTTGTCGAGGCCGGCGATCCTAGCCCGTTTTTGCACCTCGGTGAGTGGGGCCGCGGCCAGAAGGTTGTAGGCGGCTGAGGAGATCTCCGAGGATGGGTCCTGCAGGTTTCGAGCGGCAAAGTCCCATTGGCTGGATTTGGGTTCTCGGCTTTTTTTGAGGGCAGCGCGGGCAAACTCTAGCTCTTTGTCGGTGAGAACACGAGGGGAGTCAGACCAGTAGGGGAGGTTGGGGG
>CAZVVF010000735.1:0-3190 GCA_964630575.1 uncultured Burkholderiales bacterium
AGCAACAGGTCTTTCTCTTCAACGATCGCTTCAACTCAGCCAGTCAACAGATTCACGATATCAGTAACTCCTACCAAGAGATCTTCAAAGAACATCCCAAACTACGAACGGCCGCCGAAAGCGTCGTCGACGCTCTAGACAGCTCGATCGAAGCCCTTCATCGCATGCACCTTTTCGCAGAAGACGGGGAGGTCGAGCACCTCAACCAAGGATGGATGGACCTCCTCGCTGGTACCCAGCAGGTCCAACAAAAGGGCCTCCACTTCTACCAATTGCTCGAGTCAGCACAAGAAGGCTAGGCTCAACTTCCAGTGCCCGTAGTCCCTACATTAGACGTCGAGAAGTATCTCGATTTCAAAGGAATGACCCACTATCTAAAGGCGGTCAGTTCTGCGGCGCCGCATCTCGTCAGAGCCTTTTCCATTGGCAAATCCAAAGCCGGGCGGCCCCTTCTGGTGGCGGAAGTCACCAATCGAAATCTCGGAGAAGGTCGACAAAAGCCTGGTATCTGGGTCGATGGTGGTCATCAAGGCTGGAATCTTCTAGGCTCCATCGCCAGTCTCGAACTCTTGCGATTTTTGGTGGCCGGTCACGGGCGAGACGAGTTTCTCACCGATCTCGTCGACCACACTGTCTTCTATATCGCTCCTCGACTCGCTCCAGACGAGATGGAACTCTGCCTCAAGTCAGGGGCCCTTATTCCGCAGCCAGGCGCGTCGGAGAAGCCTCTGAGCCTGTCGGGTCGACAGTTCCGCTCAGAGACGCCTCTAGGTGGGTGGAAACCCTTCAAGCGGGACAATCGCGTCTTGATCCCCCGCAATCCCGAAGATCGAAAAGGCCCTTTCTACGACCTTCATCGCCATCTCGAAGGCGATCAGGTCCTACAGGCTGGTCCCAACGACTTCCCCTCTCCACAAGCGGCAGAAATGCCTCTGCAGCTGCCCTCCACTCGCGCCGTCTTCGAGTTTATGAGGAGCTACACCAACGTTTTCGGTGTGATCTCCACCAGCGGTCCCGGTGATCGCCTTCAGCTCATTGGCGACCACAGCAAGGGACCCATCATCGGGCAGCTGGGCCGCCGGCTGAGCGAACTTGCCGGACTGCCGTTCGCGCCAGTTCAGCAGAGCGAAGACAATCAGGGTCAGTTCCTCGCTTGGGCCAGCCAAACATTGGGATTGTTGGCGGCTGACTGCCAGATGTGGTCGCTCCGCTCTGCGGCTGGGCTTCAGAACGACGAGCTCGAAAATCCCCTCAGTGCCGATGAGACCGAAATTCTCCAGTTGATGCGATTTTGCGAAAAAGAGTTCCCAGAGGGAAGTTTTGCCGACTGGACGGAAGTCGACGACCCTGTTTGGGGCAAGGGCGAAGTCGGAGGATGGGATTGGAGCCGAACCTGGCTGAATCCGCCTAGCGGACCTTACCTCGCCAGAGAACTCAAGAAGTTATCTCGCTTGGCTCTGGGTTTAGCCGCCGCCAGTCCGAGACTCTCCTTGGCCAATGTCCAGGAAACCGTGGTGGGCTGGAGCACAGACAAGCAACCCCTTCGCCTGATCCACGTTGTGGTGGAGAATCAAGGGTATATGCCCACCTGTCCAGTGGGAACTGGAAAGCAACTCGATGGTCGAGTCACTCTGAAGCTTGGAGACAATGTTCTTCTCATTGGCGAGACGAGCACTCCCCTCGGCGAACTCGGAGGTATCGGCTCGCGCCAACCTGACAACTCTCTGGGTTCGGCCCAAAAGCCAACCGGTTTGCCCACCCAAAGGGTGCTCAAGGCCGACTATCTCGTCAAGGGTTCCGAGCCCTTGGAAATCACGGTGAGCCACCCCATGGCTGGCACCGAGAGTATCACCACGAGACCACCCCAAGGGCTTCGTCCCCCCAGCTTCGATTCTTCGGCTATGGCACCACCCACTACGGAAGCCGCGCCTGCCACAGAGGATCCCTTCGACGAGGTTTTTCCCTCTTTTGAGGAACTCTATTCCGAGCCCAGCCCCCCGCCCGAGCCACCGCCGCCAGTCCGCAAACCAGAGCCGAGACCTCCCGAACCAGTCGTGCCCCAAGAACCAGTTCGTCCCTCTCGCGAAGAGCATATCTCGAGCTCCAGCCTCAGTTCTGAATTCAATATCCCGGATCCACCGAGTCAACCGATGGAGGCTCGACCGGTTAAGTTTGCCAGTTTGGACTCCCCCAGCTCGCAAGCCAAGAGTCCATTCCCCTCCAAGCCCTCCAAAGGTCGAGTCTTCGGTACCCCTCCGCAAAAGTCGGCCGGTGCTCTGCCCCTTGGTCTCGGCGGGCTTGGCGAGGAGAAATCTCCACCTCCAAAACCTGAGAAATCCAAGCAAGAAGGGGAGTTCTCGCCTTTGCCTCTGGTGAAATCTGAAGGCGCCGGCAGCGCCTTCGAGCCCCTCATCCCCAAAGCAGATTCCGATGATATCTTCGGCTCAGAGACCTTTGGCGGTAGCGGTAGCGCTAGCGCTCCTACAGATTTGCCTCCATTCGAGGAACAGCGACCTTCAACGCCTCCCGCGCGCCTTACCCGGTCAACGCCAAAATTGCTCCGCCGTCAGCGCGGAGGTCAAGATCCCCACGAACCCTTCAAAAGAAGCTAGAGGGTCTCCCCAGCGGCACGGGGGAATCGCTCTAGGCGAAAGAGCCGAAGAGGAAAAGAAAGAGAGAACGGCATGGCAAAGCAGGTAACAATTATTGGAGCAGGCCCCGGAGGGCTGGCGTCTGCCCTGCTGCTGCGCCACGCCGGGTTCGAGGTCACCGTCATCGAGCGTATGGATCGCGTGGGCGGTCGTACATCGGCTATCGAGTCAGACGGATTTCGCTTTGACCGTGGACCAACATTCTTTCTCTATCCCCGCATCCTGGAGGAGATCTTCAAGACCATAGGCTTGGATCTCCACAAGGAAGTTCCCATGACCCGACTCGACCCACAGTATCGCCTGATCTTTGGCGAGAGGGGTCAGATAGACGCCACCAGTGATGTGGCCAGGATGCAGCAAGAGATCGCTCAGTTTAGTCCCGAAGACGCCGGGCGACTGCCGGCGTTCTTAGAGGAAAACCGTCAAAAACTCGAGAGTTTCGCTCCGATCTTAGAGCGCGAGTTCGGGAGTTGGACCCGCCTGTTCACCAAAGACATGATCAAGCTGTTGCCCCTCGTGAGACCTTGGCGCAATCTAGA
>CAZVVF010000736.1:0-3186 GCA_964630575.1 uncultured Burkholderiales bacterium
AAGGCTGACCAACTCTACGGTATCGGACAGCACTTTCGGGTGGATCCTACTCATATTCTGTTCCTCGACGATCTTCTGGAGAACCTTGAGCAGGTGAGACCTACCAAGGCTCAGACGGCGCTGGCTGATTGGGGCTACAATCTAGAGGAGTCACGCGCTCAGGCTCTCCACCAGGGGCACAGGGTGGTCTCGCTGGATGAACTACCGGGCCTTTTGGGCCAGTTTCTGAGTCAGGGCTCTTGAAGAATCTCGTCCTTTTCGATATCGACGGAACTTTGCTGCACTGCGGCAATATCTCCATGCAGTGCTTGGCGGCTGCCTTTCAGAAGGTTACCAGCCATACTTTCCCCGCCGAGATATCCCTGGCTGGAAAGACAGACCCCCTCATCGTGAGGGAGGCTTTCCGGGCCACCTCCGTCCCCAAAAAAGATTGGGTTGAACTGGAGCAGAAGATCCTGCGCCGGTATCCTCAGTATCTGGAGGAGCGCCAAGGGGATTTAGAACAGGCCAGTACCCTCCTCAAGGGGGTCCAGGAACTGCTCGACTATTTGGCTCACCGGCGTTTCCCCATGGCGCTCTTGACGGGAAACCTGGAGATCACGGCCCGCCGAAAGCTCGACGTTTTTCGCCTCAACTCGTTTTTTCCGGTCGGTGGATTCGGCTCGGATTGTGCTGACCGAAACCGTTTGGCCCGCGTCGCGCTGGAGAGGGCCAGTCGACATTTTGACACTCAATTTGAGCCCCATCGATGCTGGGTCGTTGGCGATACTCCGCGCGACCTCGAAGCTGCCAAGGCTATGGGGGCACGCTCTCTTGGAGTGGCCACTGGGCCCTACGCAGAGCCCGTTCTCGAGGAGTTTTTTCCTGATGCGACAGCGGCGGATCTGAGTTCTCTCGGGGACATTGTAAAATTGTTGAGCAGCGTGCCTTAAGGTTTTGGTCGTTTGTTGGGTGGGAACCCAATGCTCGGTTCTAGAACGAGGTTCTTCCATCGAGGTGTTCGATGAGGCTGTGTCATGGAGAGTTTTTAAGGTTGCCAGAATGCTATGTTGGTCGGATCGAGAGAGTGGGACGGGGGGACCTTCTACTTTTTAGGGATTGCGTTCTTACCTACTGCGCCGCTCTAAGGGCCAAAAAACCGTTTCGTTGTGAGGCTGGGCCGGAGGCACAAGAGCTGCTCTCGTGGCTACAGATCCCGTATTCTGCGCCCTGTGGGGAGGGTGGATTGGCCTTCGTCGACCCCTCGCGGTCGGCCGGTTTCTCGGACTTCGTGGAACTGGTCTCTGCTCGCTCGCTCCCCGAGACGTCGCTTGCCGACTTCCGGAGCAAGGGGTATCTCGGGGTGACACTTTTCGCCGCCTTGGTGCGATCGAGCTACGGACCTGATGAGCCTGGCTTCTTTCCGACTCAATCGGAGCTCGGTTTCTATTTTGACCCGACCTTGTTGCTCACCGGCCAGGCGCGGTGGGGGGAGGACTACTTGGAGGAGTGTCAGGATTTCTTTTTCGAGGAGTTGACTCCAGCGGAGCTTTTGGGCCTGTCGCTCTCGTCGCTTCCGAATCCCGTCGGCGAGCAGCACAGTCGCTTCCAGAGCGAACTTCTCGGCGTGGCTTTTCTGATCGGTGAGCAGGGGCGCTCGCTGCTACCTCTCACGCAGTTTCTCGACCGTCTTCTCGGCTCCCGAGCCGGAGCTCGAGAGCTCGAAGCTTTCGTCAAATCGGGGTCGGAATGGAAGCGCGAAACTGTCAACGCGGCCTGGGAGAAGCTGTCCACCGCCGATCGTTCCATCATTCGCCAAGAGGTGCTCGGTCCCGTTTCGGGCCAGGCAGCCGATGTGCTCTTGGCCTGTGGCCGCGAACTCTTGGAATGGCGTGCCAGAGCGTGATCGACTCTTCTGCCCTGAAGTTTCGAAAGGCCTGCTCGGTGAAGCTGGAGTCGCTCCTTGCTGCCGACCCGAGTTTGTCGCCTCTGGTCGGTCAGATGTTGGTGGCCCGTGGCCACGACACGCCGGATAAAGTCAAGAGATTCTTCCATCCCACACCCGAGGCCCTCTATTCGCCCCGTCTTCTCAAGGGGATGGACGAGGGGGTCAGCCTTCTCCGCGAGAGTCTGGCCGCTGGCCAGAGAATCTTGATCCACGGGGATTATGATTGCGACGGAATTTGCGGCACCACCCTGCTCATGGAGGCGCTGCAAGAGGTCGGTGCCGATGTGGACTATCATCTACCGGATCGTTTCTCAGAGGGCTACGGTCTCTCTATGCTGGCTGTGAACCGCGCTCGAGAAGAGGGGTTTGGACTCTTGCTCACGGTGGACTGTGGCTCGTCGTCTCACAAGGAGATCGAGGCGGCCATGGAAGCTGGTATAAAGGTCATTGTCACCGATCATCACACCGTACCCTCCGAGCCGCCGACTCCCGACGCCTTCATTAACCCGCAGCAGACCGGTTGTCCCTACCCGTTCAAGGGGATTTGCGGAACCGGTGTGGCTTTCAAGTTGGTGCAAGCTCTAAGGGAGCAAGAGGGTATCCAGCCGAGCCATTTCTTGGATCTGGTGGCCTTGGCGACGGTGGCTGATGTTGTGCCTCTGGTGGACGAGAACCGGGTTTTGGTTCAGTTGGGGCTAGAGGAACTCGGCCGTTCAAGGCGAGAGGGTCTGACCGCTCTGATGGAGGTCGCTGGCCGGACCGGACGCGACGTGGTCGACGCTTTCACTGTGGGCTTCACTCTGGGGCCTCGCCTGAATGCAGCCGGGCGCATGGAGCACGCTCGGGCGGGAGTGGAGTTGTTGCTGAGCCGCTCTGTGGCCGAGTCGCGTCAACTCGCGACTCATCTCGACTCCCTCAACGAAGAGCGCAAAGAGTGCGAGCGCGCTATCCAAGAGGAGATCGAAGCGCGACTCCAACGGGACCCCGACCGTCACCGTCGTGGGGCGATCGTTGAGTGGGGGCAGGGTTGGCACGAGGGTGTGATCGGAATTACGGCCGGGCGATTGGCGGAGAAGTATGGTGTTCCAACCCTCGTGATCGCCACCGATGGTGAGAGGGCCAAAGGTTCTGGGCGATCGCCTGAAAATGTGGACCTCTACCAGGCTCTCAAGCGCTGCGGACATCTTTTTACAAAGTACGGTGGCCATCCGCGAGCTGGTGGATTCTCTCTGCACAGCGAGAATCTCCAAGGTCTGTCG
>CAZVVF010000737.1:0-3180 GCA_964630575.1 uncultured Burkholderiales bacterium
GTCGAGATCGAGAATATTTCAGATGACTTTGGAGTCCTGGCCGTTCAGGGTCCCAGCAGTCGGAGCGTGATCCGAGAACTGGTCGGCGATGGTGTGTGCGATCTGGGGTTCTCAAGAGCGGCTCATTTCGAGGCGGGTGGCCTACCGTTGTGGATCTCGAGAACCGGTTACACAGGCGACCTCGGCTTTGAGGTTTGGGTCGGCGCGGACAGGGCTCTGGAGCTTTGGGACCGCTTGACCGAGATCGGTCGGCGTTACGCCATGATGCCCGCTGGGATCTGGGCGCTTGACGTGGCGCGTGTGGAGGCGGGTCTCATCATGCTTGATGTGGATTATATCTCAGCCCTCAAGGCGGAATCGGTCAGTCAGACCTCCTCGCCTTTCGAACTGGGTTTGGGTTGGTCGGTCCACTTTCAAAAGGGCGATTTTGTGGGTCGTGAAGCCCTTTTGCGGGAAAAGAATGAGGGGGCAACTCCCTACCGCTTCGTGAGTTGTGTCATGGACGTTGTGGCTTATCGCGAAGCTTTTGAGGCCGCTGGTCTGGCTCCCGATCTGCCGGTCAAGGCCTGGCGTGGAATGCACCCACTCTTTGCTCAAGGGGAGCGACAGGTGGGATACGCCACCTGCGGGAGTTGGTCGCCGACCACCCAGAAGTATATCATGCTCTGCCAGGTCGAGCCTTCGGCCTGCGAGGTTGGAACGGAGCTCTTTTTCGATACCGTGGTGGACAGGCGTCGCCATCGGTTCGCTTGCGAAGTGGTCAAGGGTCCCGTGTTTGACACCCCCAGAAAGAAGGAAAATTATGCGAAAGTATGATGCTGTCGTCATTGGAGGAGGCCACAATGGCCTCGTTCACGCCGCTTATCTCGGTAGGGCGGGGCTGAGCGTTGCTCTGCTGGAGAGGCGTGATGTTGTGGGGGGAGCTACGATCACCGAGGAGATCTACCCCGGTTTCAAGTTCCTGCCAGGCTCCTATCTCATTAGCTTGCTTCGCCCACAGGTGATCAGGGAGTTGGAGCTTGCAAGGCACGGTCTCCAGGTCATGCCCATGGAGTCGACGGTGGCGCCGCTTCCCGATGGCAACTACTTTGCCGATTGGCCGGACCACGACCTGACACGTCGAGAGATTGAGCGTTTCAGCCGGAAAGACGCCGAGAATTATGACGAGTTCAACGCGCTTATGCGTCGTTTGGTCTTCGGTGTCAGCCCGATCTTGGACATGATTCCTCCTGACCCTACGTCGCTCGCGCCCCACGACCTGGCTCAGATGGCTCGTGTCAGGGGTACCTTGGAGCGCTTGGAAAAGAGAGATTTTCACACACTCTGCAGGCTCATGACCATGAGCGCGGCAGACTTCTTGGACGAGTGGTTCGAAACCGATCCCCTGAAGGCAACCAAGTCCACCAGTGGTATCATCGGAACCTTCTTGGGCGTTCGCTCGCCCGGTACCGGATACGTGCTGTTGCACCACTACCTGGGGGAACTCAACGGAGCACCGCGCGCCTGGGGATTTGCCAAGGGCGGGACGGGCGGATTGAGTCAAGCCATCGCTCGCGCGGCTAAGTCTCACGGCGTGGAGATATTCGAAGGCACTCCCGTGGAGAAGATCATCGTGAAGAGTGGCCGAGCCGTTGGTGTGGCTGCTCAAAACGGGGATGAGTACTACGCCGACCGCGTGATCTCTGGGGCTCACGCTGTGCCCACCTTGCTCCACATGGTCGACCCCAAGGAGCTCCCTGAGGATTATTTGGCCGATATCAATCGCTGGAAAACGAGAGGACCCTCCTGCAAGGTCAACCTGGCACTGGATGGACTTCCAGAGTTTCCCGCTATCCCCCAGGACAAGCAGGCTCTCTTGCGAGGTTCAATCGAGATCGCACCTAGTGTGGACTACTTAGAGCGGGCCTACGATGACGCCAAGTATGGTGGATGGGCCAAGCGCCCCTTTATGGACGGGCTCATTCCTTCGCTCTTGGACCCGGAGATGGCACCTCCCGGCAAACACGTTATGAGCCTCTTCGTCCAGTATGCCGATGCCGATCTTGAGGGCGGATGGACTCAGGCGAAAAAGGACGAGTTTTTGGAGGTCTGCATCGATACGCTCAGTGAGCATAGTCCTACCTTGCGAGACAAAATCATCCACAAACATATCATGACACCCGACGATCTTGAAAAAGTCTTCGGCCTGACCGGTGGGCACATTTTTCACGGGGAACTGACGTTGCCGCAACTCTTCTTTATGCGGCCCTCTCCGCAGTGGGCCAACTATCGGACTCCCATTGAGAATCTGTGGATGTGTGGGTCTAGTTGTCATCCGGGCGGATGCATCACTGGTGCGCCAGGACGAAACGCGGCGCTTGAACTTCTCAGCGACATGAAAGAGCAGGTAACCGTATGAAAATCGTGATAGCAGGCTCCGACCAGAACGCTTTGGTCTGTGCTCTCGATCTGAGAAAATCGGGACACGAGGTGGAAGTCTTGGAGGGGGATAGACCTTTGGGTATCGCCTCCGTGTTGCCGAGTTGTCCACTGGCCCCTGAGGTCGCCTCCGCTCACGATCTTGGGGTGAGCTTGGAGATCGTTGGACGCCGAGGTGTCTCCTCGGGAGGAGCGACTGTCTCTCTGAGCCTTCGCGAGCTCGCCGGCGATGTGAGCGAGAGAGACAAGGCTCGATGGCGCGACTTTGTAAGAGTGCTCAACAACGCTTCAGAGCTTTGGCGAGGATTGTTTCAGGAAGCAGGTGGTGCTGATGTCGTGAGTCGCTGGCGAGAGTTCGGACATCGTCAGTCGATGGAGGTCCTGAGGCTCCCTTGCCAAGGGTTGTCGGAACTGCTGGATGACTGGTTCGAGAGCGAGCTGCTAAAGGCGACGTTGGGAGTGGCTGCCTTGCGGGGCTCCAGGCAAGGACCCTTCGCGCCAGGTTCAGCCTTTTTGCTGTTGCAGAGGTGGGCTCGTGGCGAGGTCTTTGGACGGGCGAAAACCGATGGCATGATTCTCAAGACTCTGGCTGAGGCCGCCGGTGTTGTTTTTCGTCAGGACCAAGCCCACAGCTACGCTTTGTCAGTGGGCAAAGTTCACAGCGTGAAAACCCGTTCAGGGGAAGAGATTCAGGCGGATCTGTTCATCTCTTCGGAGGATCCTATCTGCCTCTTTAAGGAGCGGATAGGCCAGGGGAAGGTC
>CAZVVF010000738.1:0-3174 GCA_964630575.1 uncultured Burkholderiales bacterium
TGGTCGATGTCCAGGCCGTAGAGGTTCTTGGTGAGTATGAGCGAGGCTGCCTCGCGCTCCCGGTAACCTCGCTCCACGTAGATGGCCTTGAACAAGTCGTAGGCCTCCACCAGGATATGGCCGGAGCCGCAAGCGGGATCGATGAGGGTGATCTCTTCCGGGTTCAGCGAGTCCGGTGTTATGGCCGCCAGCTGTGCTTTCACCTCGTCAGTCTGCTCGGCTGGCTCGATGTAGTAATCCATCTGAGCTTTGAGCGATGAATGAGGGTAAGTGGCCAGCCACTGCGCACCCAGCGAGTTCTGCACCATGTATTTCACGATCCAGTTGGGCGTGAAGAGCTGGGTGGCGGCGGGGATGTCCTCGCTCTTTACCACCTTGCCAATGACTTCGTCTTTCTTTTCTGAGATGTAGAACTGATAGAGCCAACCGATGCTCTCGATTTCTTTCCAGAGTTCTTCGTCGATGCTCTCCACCAGCTGGCGAACCAGAGAATCGGTGTGCAGAAGGTTCGGTGGTAAAAGTAGCTCGGTCTCATCACCAATCTGCTCGAACAAGAACGGCATGGCTTTGTGCAAGGCGTTGCACTGGGCTTTCAAGAGCATCCGATACAGTTCTTCCTCTTTGGTGCCGTCGAGCTTCAGCTCCACGACCTTTTCCCGGTCAAGACCGGGCAGGTCCACATCGGCTGCCTTGTCCAAGATCTCAGGTCGGCCCGAGCCGTCGGGGTTGCTCAACACCCGATAGCCGTGGTCCAGATAGTTGTGAAGCTCCATGTAGCGGATAGCTACCAGGCGGTTGAACCAGGTGTAGGCCACCGCATCCATCGTGGCTTCAAACCCGTGAGCCTTCACCCGGTCTACCAGCTTCTGGCGTCCGCCTTGGGCAATCTTGGGAAAGGCCTGGCCGTTGACCAACAGCACGTCTCCCTGCACTTCGGCCGGAGCAATTTCCTTGGCTGTGATACCCAGGCGAGCGGCCTGCGCCGTCACAGCAGCGATAAAAGCCTTCCGCGCCTCGGGTGCATAGGATTTGAGTTGAGTGGTGTTCACGTGATGACCTTTCGTTACTTCAGTTGGACGCGCTCGTCGGCGTCCAGGGTGGCTTGCAGTTCTTGTCTTAGCGCGGATAGGAAGGCTTCCATCTCTTCTTTAGTCTCGATGAACTCGGACGTCCACAGCTTCCTCGGCTCTACCACTCGGCGCTTTTTGATCTTAGTCTTTACGGGCTTCGTTATGGTATCCGAGTCAATCCCGTCTTTGTCCGCCGGTACGGCGCCGCCCCCGGACGGAAGGGCTACCTTCTCCATTTCTGTGAGGGCGCGGTCATAGGCTTTATCGGCCGCCACTCTAGCCTGTTGAATGTGGGCGATGCTTCGGCTACCTGACGCCTGTTTGAGGAGTTTCGTGAAATCCTCATTGACTTTGGCAAGGAAAGCACTGGAGGCTCCCGCCTTTTCCAGCTCCGACTTCAGGCTGTCCAAACGTGTCTGAATCTCCGCCACTGCCGGGCCTTGCGCCGCCGCGACAAGCTCGTTGTTTGCGGTCTGGACCTTGTGTTGCAGCGCGCCCACCTCTTTGAGCATGTTGTAGGGTCGTGGGGATGCAAGAATCTCTTTCATGCGAGCAAAGGCAGGGCCCGCTTCGGTGTGAGCGTTGAGCTCAAGTTCATTTTGCCTGAGCTCTTCAACCTCGTAAAACAAGTTCTTCCAAACCTGTTTGTGATTCTTATAGAACTCCCGAATCGCGTGGCTGTCTTCTTCCAGGTCCAGCAGGTCGTTCTTGGCCTCGACAAAGCGTTTCAGAAACTTTAGAGAGTCTTCTTCATGAACAAACTTTTTCAACGTCTCCAAGAAGCCCCGGATCTCTTCCAGGCCCGGATACATACTGTCTTGTGCGCTTATCTTATTTGTGGTCAGCTCCTGGTGCCATTGGGTCAGGTGCTCCTTGAGAAATTCGAACAGGCTGGATTCGTCATCCGGACCCTGCTTGCCAAAAAGATCTTTACCCAGGTCACGTGCTCGTTTCAGCAACTCGTGGTCGGCGGACTGTCTCAGCCGGAGCCAAACCTTCCGCTGTTTGTTGGGAGAGACGATGTCGTCGTAGGCCTTCTCCATTGAAAGTGGCGCCGCATTCACTATGAGATCGATCTCTTTGAGGGCGGCCAGGCGAGCAACCAGCAAAACGACCTCCAGTTGGGGCCACCCATAGGGGCGCTCGCCAAACTTCTTCTCGATCAGGTCGTAAAGTACTACCTTATTGTTAGCCTGGTTGCTCAGTCGAATGTATTGTCGAAGTTCTTCGAGGGCTTTGGGGTTGGCGTCCGGAGTCTCCATGTCCAGAGCGAGCTGGTCGATTTCGTTGGCTCGAAGCGTCCGCTGGATTTCAGCTTTCACGTTCTCGTGCTGGCTCTGAATGTAGCCCATTTTCGGGTAGGCGTTGGAAATCAGATACTCCAGCGCCTCGGCAAGGCTCTCTTTGGGGTTGTTGCTCTTGATGTCGCGTTTGCTACCACTCGCGAAGTAAGCTGCGTCACCAAGGAGCGACTTCAGAGTCGCGCTCAGCCGCACTCGTCGGGTTCTGTTTTCCTCGGTTCGGTCTCTTAGAATTCGCTTGGTGCTCTCGGGGAGGGCGGGGCTATTCTTGCTCTTCACGTAGATGTCGGTTTGCATCAGGACGCGAATCTCCGAGTTGAGCTTCGGATCGTCGGGCAATCGGATCAGAACTCGGTTCGAGTTTTCCGTAGTGTGTAAAATCCCGCGGGCATCGTCTCCGAACTCGGCGTGAGTATCACCCAAGGGCGTGATGATGGCCACCTCCAACTCTCCACCCAGGTTGCCCACGACCTGGTCGTCGCAGAGGCGGGTGAAGCTAAAGTCCCGGCCGGTTTTGCTGTAGGTGTGTTTGCGGGCATCGTTGAGAATGTCTTCGAAGAGAAGACGTCCGAGCTCCTTAGCGATAGCGGCCGTCGAGATTTCCACTGTCTTGATCTCGCGACTGATGTCTTGCTCTTCGTTCGTGAGGAAGAAATATTTGTCACCATCTCGGGAAATAAGGGTCTCGGCCTCCAGGCGGGCCAACGATTCTTCAATCTTCTTCCGCAAGGCCAATCTGTCGGCGTCGATCTCGTCCACGCATAGAGTGACCAGATTGTCCACGTTGCCGGGCAACGGGTCGA
>CAZVVF010000739.1:0-3169 GCA_964630575.1 uncultured Burkholderiales bacterium
AAATAGTGGACACCAAGCTGGCCACTCACTACTCCAACAATATAAGAAACAATCGAGGCTTTCTCAATCGCTGTGAGGACCATCCCGATCACGACCCGTCGCTACTCTTCTATCAAGAGGGACGAAAGGTCTTCAAGGAAGTCACGACTTTGGTCTCCGCGCTTCTTTCCGAGCACCTGGAGGCCAACGACCTAGAGGCCACGGAACTCCGGTGCCTCTGGCTCCACCAGGCCAATGCGGGCATGAACGCTTTGATCGCAAAACGACTCTTGGGCCGAGAAGCCACCGCCGAAGAGGCTCCCTGCATCCTGGATGACTACGCCAACACCTCCTCGGCGGGCTCGATCATAGCTTTTCACCAATCGCGCGCCGGACTAAAATCAGGAGACCTGGGCGTCATCTGTAGCTTTGGTGCCGGCTACTCGATAGGCAGTGTGCTGGTCCGAAAGCTATAGCTCAAACTCTGACCAATCAACTCGCTTGAGGCTTTGAGGCCGCGAAACGTCTTCTTTCGATAATTCAAGGCTTCAAAGAGGCGAGTGGCCTTGGGATGGCCTGGCTGAGAGTCCAAAACCAGGCGCAAATGCTCATCGGCCTCCGCGTCGAGACCCAGATCGAGTTTGCACTCCCCACAGAGCAAATGAGCCGCGACGTGGTCGGGGTCGAACTCGAGAATTTTTTCGCACAGCTCCAGGGCCTTCGCAAGGTCGCCACGCTGAAAATAGAGGGTGCTCGCCTGAAAAAGGTCTCGCGCCGATAGTTCCAGGTTCCCGGCACTCCACTCCGCCAGGCCAGAAGCCTTCCAGAATCCTGCCTGTTCAGGCGCCATGGCTACCGCCTGACGCAGTTGCGAACGGGCCAACCGAGAGCGGCCAGCCTGAAGCAGAGCCTGCCCTTTTTGATAGTGAGCCAGGGCTCTGCCTTGAGCGACCTCAACGGCCCGGTTCAACTCAGGTTCCATGTGGGAGACATAGACACCGAGAATGTTGGTCAAACGACGCCTGGGCGCAACCATCGTATCGCCCCCGACCGACAACCCCGTGGAGGACCCCCCGTCCAAGTTGATCGCGTGAAGACAGTTGAGCTCTTTCATCACACGAGCCAACTCCCAGAGTGAAATGTCGCGAGTCACCACGACCATCCTGAGGTGCCCGTTGGGGGTAACCCCCACCGCCGAACGAGGCCGAGGCTTGAACAGACCTGGGTCCTTAAAGCCTTCGCTGGAAGGGTCCATGAAAAACTGTCCATCAGACAACAGGGTCGGCCCGCCCCCAATGGCAAAATCGACTCCCGACCAATCCTGGTAGCGGCCCAAGTTTCGGGCCGAAGAAAGAAGAGCAAACGATCGGTCCTTGTAGACAACGAGGTTGCTGCCGCTCATTCCTTCGCTGAGAAGCCGCCCTTTGCTGACCAGGTTGCCGACGGTAATGCCCGTCTTGGTATCAAAAAATGTCCCGTTGATAGCCGCTACCGGTCTCGACTCACGAACCATCTTGGAGAAGTCGGAGCGATGCCCTGTAGGCACGATCACCGGCCGGACGACCAGATCCTCCCGCCCCAGGTCAACATCGACCAAATGAACTGGGATGCCCGAACTCTGGGTCTTCACGTAGGCAACCCCAGGATGGGGCTTGGCCCATACGCTGCCTGTCAGCAGAAACGCCAAGGCGAGGAACAGATTCAAGAATGAAAACCGAGCGGTGAGCAAGACACTTTCCTCCACCCTCTGTCTTCGAGACGCGAGACGATCTCCCTGGAACGGGTTTTAGCGCAACTGTGGCCCTTTGTAGGACAACAGGCGAAGAGCGTTGGCCACGACGGCCAGGGTGCTCCCCTCGTGGAAAGCCACCGTCCATCCTAGGTCTCCCACACCGGTTATGGAGGTGATGATCAAGAAGAAAATCACCCCCAACGACAGGGCGAGGTTCTGCTTGATGATAACCCGACTCATGCGGCTCAACCCGACTGCGAACGGCAAACGAGAAAGGTCATCGGCCATAAGAGCGACATCGGCGGTCTCTAAGGCAACGGCCGTTCCGGCCCCACCCATGGCGATCCCCACGTCGGCCGCTGCCAAAGCCGGGGCATCATTGACCCCATCGCCTATCATGGCAAGGGTACCGAACTCTTCGCCCAAGGTCTTTGTGGCTTTCCACTTCTCTTCTGGCATCAAGCCGGCGCGGACATCCGTGACACCCACCTCAGAGGCCACAAATTTCGCAGCGGCTTCATTGTCACCCGTCAGCATCACCAGATGCCTCACCCCCAGTTGCGAGAGACTTGCCAGCGTGGATTTGGCCTCCTGGCGCGGTGTGTCGGCCAGAGCCAACACTCCTAAAACCCTCTCTCCCCAGGCCACTACAACGACAGTCTTGCCGGCCTGCTCGAGGGCTTCGACCTGGTCAGAGAAGTGAGGTTCTAAGTTGGGAGCCGCCGCGATGTCCGCAAAGAGCTTCCGAGAGCCGAGCCAAACCGGTTTCCCCCCAAGAGCACTCTTGACGCCCAAGCCCGCAAGGTTCTCAAGCGTGTCGGCTTGCTGTAGCTCCGCCTTTGCCTCGCGGGCCCGAGCCACGATGGCAACGGCCAAAGGGTGGTTGGACTGCTGCTCGACAGACCCACAGACTGCGAGAAGCTCCTCCACCCCGGTCGCTTGAGCTATCACCAGGTCGGTCACCTGGAAGCGTCCTTCTGTGAGAGTTCCCGTCTTGTCGAAAGCGATCACTTTCAGGGCACCGAGGTTCTCCAGATGGAGTCCCCCTTTGACCAGAACCCCGTTGCGCGCGGCCTGACCGATCCCCGCCAGGACCGAGGCTGGGGTCCCCAGAGCCAAAGCGCAGGGCGAGGACGCGACCAGCAACAACATCGCCCGGTAGAAACTGTCCCTCAGGGGCATCCACTCCATAAACGGTGGGATAAAAATTAGGCCAACGGTAAAGACTAGAACCGTCGGCACAAACCGAGAGGTGAATTTCTGGGTCATATCCTGAGTCGGAGACTTCTGCTCCTGGGCTTCCGAGACCATCTGCATCACTCGGCTCAGGGTGCTGTCGGCAGAGAGTTTCTCCACCTGAACCTCGAGTGCAGTCTCAAGGTTTATCGTGCCAGCAAAGACTTCGTCTCCAGGGCCCTTGGAAACGGGAGCGCTCTCTCCTGTGATGGAGCTCTGGTC
>CAZVVF010000740.1:0-3164 GCA_964630575.1 uncultured Burkholderiales bacterium
GAGATTTTGGCCAGGTTCGTAAGACCATTCCGTTTTTGGGGTCTCGCTCTTGCAGGCGCCCTCGTTCAGCGCAGATCACGGTTTTGCCGTCTTGCCTACAAAAGAGCGGTTGGCACTCGACGACCCACTGCCCCGCAGGTACGGGCCCGTGATCGCCTGAGAGCGTCCAAAAGGTGACCTGTCCGGTTTCTGAGACGGCCAGGAAGGAGTCGGCGCCAGCCTCGAGGAGCGACACGATCTCCTCTTCGCTGTGGGAAGAGGAGATTCGTTCCGATTCGAGGTTCTCGGCGAAGACGCTGAGGTGGTCTCCGCAGGCTAAAACGATCGAGCAGCCGGAAGTGGCTCTGGTTTTTGTTGCCGCCTGTGAGGGTTTGCTCACCTCTTTGAGAATCTCTAGGTTTCCATTGGATGAGCGATAGAGAACTAGCGCATCGGCGTAAACGACGAGTATGGTGTCGTCTTTAAGCGAGTGAGAGATCTGGTACGGTGTCTCCCTCCCGAGGGAGGTTAGGGTCGTTTTCATGGTAACACTGGTGCAGCGACCAGGCGCATGCTTCCTGCTTCTAATGGCAGGCCCATTATTTTGACTTCGCTAGCGAGGGAGAAAGGGTCAGACCTGTTTGACTTCAAACAGAGCGGAATATAAGGTCAGTAGACGAAAAGAGGCATTTCTTGGATAACAATCTTGGTAGCAGAATACGACGACTTCGAACCGAGCTAGGCTTTACGATCCACCACTTTGCGGTGGCTCTGTTGGTACCGCCGGAGTCTATACAAAAACTCGAGAACGACGACTTTGATGAAGTTCCACGTGGTTGGTTGACGAAAATCTCAAGTCTCGTGGGGCTTGAGCCCGGTCAGCTCGTTCGCGATAGCAACGTTCGCTATTACGACCCAGCTCGCCAGGTTCACGTCTTGCACAAGAGGAGCGCCGAGAGCTAAGCGCTCAGCGCGGCCCGATCGGGGTCCCGCTTGGCTTAGTCTTCGGTGCTCTCTTCGGACTTCTCTTTCTCGGAGTCTTTTGAGTCCGAGTTGAGCGGCAGAAGGTTTCGCCACCCAGAGAGGCGCTTTCCGCCACCTCCGCTCAGGCGTCCACGGCCCCGGATACGACCGAGCGGCCGTTTGGATCCGGACTCACCGGAGGCCGGTTCCTGAGTTTCGGTTTCACTGTTGTCGGCGTCGGAGGTCGTGGAAGGAGACAGCGAACGTATCTTCTTGATTCTCTTTTCCAACCGAGCTGCAATGCTCGAGGCCTTGCGACTCTCCCCTTGGCCGGTAGTGGAGTTCGCCTTGCTACCGGCTTTCTTGCCCTCGGAGGCTTCCTCTGTCTCGCTTGTCTCTGCGTCGTCGTCGCCGTACCACTCGCCGAGGATTTCATGGGCTCGGTCGAGGACGCGCTTGAGAAGGTCTTGGCCTAGGATTTCCCCGTCGGAACTGCTGCCTGCTTCGGGGGGCTCAAGTTCCAGTTCTTCGAGGCGCTCGAGAACCCACTCCACGGTCTTGTCGGGATCCAGATAGTAGCTCGAAGCTCGGGCTCTGAGGAATCTCCAACCGAGCCGCTCCAGCACGGCTTCTCGCTCCAGGGAGCGCGCCAAGCGCTCTGGCGGATGTTCGTTGGCCCCATCGCAGGTGATGGCGACACGCCCGCCACGACCTTCAACGATAAGGTCGAGTTGGTAGTTGCCAACGACCTGATCGGTCTGAACTCTGTAGCCCGCCTTTTCGAGACCTCGGCGGATTCTGTATTGGTAACGAAACTCCGGGTCATCAGTGGGTATAGAGCGTTCCTGAACGTTGTTTTGCTCGAGTTCGGCGATGGTCGCCTCTGGATTGAGTGAGTGCTCGATCAACCTCCGGCGAAGGTCACCTTCCTTGAGGTGTTTTTCGGGGTCGAGCGAGTGAACCGTCCACATCTGGTTGCGCGCGCGACTGGCCGCTACGTTGAAGCGTTTGACGAAGGTTTCGGCCGTCCGCAGGGAGAGGGGTTCTCCGTCCTCAGAGTGCTCCACCAAGGACAGGAATATCACGTCGCGCTCGTCTCCTTGGAACTGAGCGGCGTTACCGCAGACGATCCGACGTTCTTGATACTCGGTGAGTTCCATGTTTTTGAGAAGAACTTTGTCTACAGCCAGGGCCTGATCTTCTCCAACCATGGAGATCACGCCGAAGGTCGACTCCTCGTACTCCGGTTGCTCGCATGAGGCCAATATGAGGGCCGCGATCATCTCGGCTTCCTTTTGGTTGACCCGTTTGTGGGCTTTTCCGTTCTCGACTCTCACCACCGCAGTCGGCGGCTTCACGGTGAGGCGAGAGGACTCTCGCAAGGGTTGAATCTCGCCCTGATAGCAGAGCGCATTGGAGAAGGCGATGATCTCATCGACGCAACGGAAGTGCTCGAGCAGGCGGATGGACCCGGAGAAGCTCTGGCGGGCGAGGTCGTAAACCGATGTTCGTCCGTCGTAGAGTTCCTTGTTGGGAATTCCGTCGAGAAACTCTTCGATGAGCGCTTCTACGGCCTGGAAGGAAAGACCAACGGCCTCGGGCGAGACCTGTTCGTGGTCTCCCACGACTAAGGTTTCCCGTCCTAGGGCAAAGGCGAGAAGGCCGGTGACTTCGCACTGGCTGGCTTCATCAAGAATAACAACGTCAAACATGGACTCGCCAGGATGATAGCTCTCGGCTAATCGCGACAAAGGCATGATCCAAACGGGTACGGCGTCCCTGCATTCGGCTAGCTTCTCTCGTGCCATGGCCTTGAGTCGCGGTGCCCTTTTGCCTCGTCCTGTGCCAATTTTTCGCATGAGGTCGAGCCAACCGACCAGGGCCTGTTGCTGCTTGACCCCGGTTCGCCTCAGTTGGCTCGCCCAGGTTCTGTTCTCGACGTAGTTTGCTGTACAGGCCCGGAGTTGGTGTCGGAGTCGATTCGTCTCGTGTTGGAGGCTGTCGAAATCGACTTTCTGGCGCCTGGCCAGCTCCTGTGACCACTGAGCAAAATTCCAAGCCTCGGCAATGGGTCCAGGCGGTTTCGCCTTGTCGTGCGGTGCCGTGTGATTGGCGATCATATCCGCCCAAACAGGCGCTGCGACTCGGAGCTTTTCCAGATGAACGTTGCGCTTTTTGACCGGCTCGGACAGTCCGTAGAGCTGGGAAAGCCAGGCGAACGA
>CAZVVF010000741.1:0-3162 GCA_964630575.1 uncultured Burkholderiales bacterium
TATCTATTCCTTGCCACCACTATCGGGTTGGCCCAACCACTCGACTATGAGGGCTTCTTCAAGAGAACCTCCGGATGGACCGGCGCCGATGGCACCTACTCCTTTCCCCTCGGCGAAGAAGGTGTGGTTTGGGGGTTCTCAGACACCTTTTTTGGTGAGGTCGTCGACAACACAAGGGTCGCCCCTTTCCGCTTCGTGAACAACTCCTTCGTACTCCAAAAAGAGGCCGAATTGACCTTTTTGAAGGCTCCCGTATTCCAGCCCCCCGATGATGTAGGTTGGTTTTGGCTGTTTGATGGTCTGCGTCTCGAACACCCTTCGAGCAACCAGATACTTCTGGGTCAATTCCGGACCAACGGCCTGGCTGGGGCCTTTGCCTTTGAACAGTGCGGACTGTGGTGGGCCGAGTATGCCATCGACAAAGAGCAGCAGCGAGTCCGAGTCCTTCGCTACCGCAAACTTCCCTATTTCGTGCAAAACGAAAAGGCTCTGGTCACCTTCGGGTCCGCTATCACCCAGGTAGGGCCGTGGGCCTACATCTACGGGATTCTGCAGCAGGGTTTGGAGCGAAAATCCGTGGTCGCCCGCGCCCCAAAAGCCAGTCTTGGAGAGGCTGGGACCTGGCGCTTCTTCGATGGAGAATCCTGGCAGCGCGACATTTGGCGCGCGGCGCCCCTGTTCCAGGGGGCCTCCGTGGAATACTCGGTTCATCAAAGCCAAAGCGGTCAGTTTGTTTACATCGGAAATGCCGAAGGTGGGATGCACGCCGACATCGTTGCCAGACGCGCTCCAAGCCCCACCGGTCCCTGGAGCGAACCCATTCGAGTGGGCCAAGCCCCAGAGCACAAAGACACCGTCTTTGTCTACAACGCCAAAGCTCACCCTGAATTGAGCCAAAACGGGAAAATCCTGATCAGCTACAACGTCAACACCAGCGACCTCGATCAGGTGGTCAACGACGCGGACATCTACCGGCCGCGATTCTTATGGTGGACCCCCCCATCGAGCGAATGGCTTCCCTAGTGGGCTTTCCTTGCTACGAAGAGGATTGAGGGACGGCCTTGAGGGTCTCGAGCAAAAGGTTGTAGCAAGTCTTATCCGCGAGTTCTTCCGCCATTTCGAGCGGACTCACAGACTCCCCAGTCGGTGGGTCCTCAGGGTCCCAATCGCTGGAGATCATATCTTTGATGAGGTCTTGGGGCACAACCTTCAAAACCAAGGGCAACACCTCGTTGCGGTGGTCCTGATTCCGCAAGGCCGATTTTATCTCGTTGTTGTCAGACCACTCTAGTTCATAGGGTTCAAGGCCCCTATCGATCAGCCACGCGACCACCTCGGCGCTGCAACGCTCACAGGCGTACATCAGAAGGCTGTGGTTACCAAAGAGCTGCAGTGAGGTGAGTTCCTGGCTCTCGTGAGGACGCACGAGCTCGACAAGGTCCTCCAGGCAATTGGCTTCTATGGCGAGTTGAATCGCTGTGGTTTCATCATCGGTAATCACGATGGGCTGAGTTCTTGCTGGACCGGTCCTTTGTCCTTCAAGGGATTAGGGGTTTATGGGAGGGCTACTCCTTCCAATAAACCCGCTCAAGCTCGACGCGATTCTCGGGGAGCCCCTTGAGCATGGCGTCTAGATAATCTGGATTGTAGACAAAGTCGACATCGCCGGCCTTCAAGAAATCGATATTCCCGTCTCGTGCCACCAGCGTCCCTTCCAGCCTGGTGTCAGCATTGTTGGCATCAAACTTGAAGTTTCGAGACGCGTAGACCAGGCCATTGAAGGTCCAACGGCCTGAATCGGAGGGGTTTTTCAGAATGACGTCCTGGCCAGCGTAAGCGACCAAGCCGTCATAGCCGTTGGAGGTGACGTCCACCGCTAGAGTGCCCTCGGGACGCAGTAGCAGATCACCGCTCTTGGCCACCAGAGTACCAAACCCCCCCGTGACTCCAGCCTCGAGATTGATGGTCCCGTCGGCGACGATCGCGGCCCGATCCGAAGAGGTGCTACCCAACTCGATGAAAGGCGGTTCGCCCCGCTCCGTGGTGACCTTAAAATCACCGTTGGCGCTAACGGTCTCACCAGGGGGAAGGACAATTCTCTGGTTCAACAGGTCCACGGCCACCTTGTTTGAGCCCTCGACTTCGTCGATGTACACCGTGTCGTTCGCTATCACAGGAACCGCGGCTGAATTCGCACCGGGAGTGTCGTACACGATCTGCACATCGGTGACTGTTGTAGAGTCGATAGTCCCTCTTAGGTCGGGCGGTTTGATATCATCCAAACGCGTGTTGCTCCTGAAGACCCGCGTAGGGGATGGCTGGCCGGGCTTTTCGTAATACTCCATAACGTGAATCAGTTGAGTCGTTTCCCAAGGCGTCTCTGCATCTTCTCTATGCTCGAAAGGCCAGCTTCCCTCTTCGTAGTGGTGGGCGCTGACCGCTTTGATGGTAGCCGTGGCCATGGTAAAACGATACTCCCCAGCCCTTACCGGGATCGTCGAGGTGGGCAACTGAATATCGCTCGCCTGGAGATCGTGGATCTGAAAGTGCTGCTTGGCTTCAGGAACGAATCGTCCCCCAGAATTGCTATTGGCGTCGAGCAGATCGCCGGCAATGTCGTCGCCGCCTGCAAAAATCTTGTCCTTGGCCCAAATCATACCTTTGCTGTCGGTGACGTTGCTTTCCGGTTCCAAGAATCGTGTCCGAGGAGTGCCCGAAAGCACGGAAGGGACCCGGACCTCACCCTCCGACCGCACCAGATTCCGATACTTGTCGCGACTCCGCACGCGGAAGGAGTTGGCTTCAATATTCATAGAGCCACGAGACAACGCCGAGGAATCGAAAAGCGGAGCGACCCGTATCAAAGTCTCTACGGAGCGCTGGATTCCGTTGGAGTCACAGGTGACCTCAAGAAGCGCAGAATGGGCTGGAACACCCGTCACCGAGGTGGCGTCAACATTCAAATTATTGGAGAGGGTCGCCGTGAACGTTGCCTGGAGCGCTGGGATCTCACCTTCGAGCCTGTTGCTGGCTGCGACTTCAGTCACCCGCATCTCGGGGGCCGCGATAGTATCTTTCTCACCGGAAAAAGGCGCTGTGCCGAAAGTCTTATCGTGCTCTAGCCGGTAGAGCACGTAGTTGTAAACCGCCGCGCAGGCCGCT
>CAZVVF010000742.1:0-3161 GCA_964630575.1 uncultured Burkholderiales bacterium
GTGTACACGAAGCCCAGTGGAGTTGCCGAATGGAGGAGGCCCGAGTGTTCAGGCCCACCCGCGACGACGGTCACGGCGCCAAGCGATCGTTTGGCGCCTATCGACACACCTGCCCTGGTAAACGGCTCACTCTGAATTTTGCCAGCCTCTTTGTAAAGCGGCTGATGGAAACCTATCGGGTTCGAGAAGTTGGGGATGGGCCACGGGAGTTCGATGGCTGGCACTGGTGCCCAAGCTCTCAGTTTAGGGTTCGGCTCGATCCCAAATAGGGCGTGACCGGGCCAGGACCTCAGCCTCAGAGGATGACTCTTGTTCGCTGGGCTCAGATGTCTCAGCGGTCCCGCCCACCCTTCTTACAGCAAGCGCGGGATCGAGCCCCTTCCCGGGGCTGTTTTGCACCCGCGAGCGAAAGGGGATCTTGCTCTGAGTCATAACTCCTTGTGCTTCTGTGGAGTATTGGAACGTGATGATGTCAGTTTTATTTGGCCTCTGCCTCGGCCGACTAGGCGTGGCGGATTGTTGTCGATCACCGGGAGTCGGTGCGGTCGTGCTGGTGGACCGATCATGAAGCGAGTCGCACCAGGGATCACGATATTTAAGCGCTACGGTCGGTTCAAGAACGCCTGCTGGCTGCTCCAGTCAGGCAACGAGGCTGCGGTTGTTGAGATGCCTATGTTCAAGCCGACGGAACGGCCACCCTATCAACGCACGGAGTCCTTCACAAGAAGGCGTAAACTCCGCCTAAAATACGCCCTCTTGAGCCACGGGCACATCGATCATTGCTACACCTTGCCCCACTTTCGAGCCTGCTTCCCGAACACTCAATTTGTGGGGCACCGATCGTTTCTGACCGACAGTCATTTTCACTCGCTGCTGCGCCGATTGCCCGGTCTGCCCTATGACCAATGGCTGGCAGGACGTTACGTTCTGTTCGATGAGGTCTTCCAGGGCGACCTATGGCAAGGAGACCTCGCTGGAGAGCCTCTGTATATGATACACGCCCCCAAGCACTCGCCCACAGACCTGCTCATCATTTTTAGAGGGGTCATGATTACCGGGGATTGGGTCGTCGGCGATCTGCGAGATTGCAACGCCTTGGTGCCCACCGAGCAAAAGAAGGAGTCGATCCAGCGGGTTCGCCACCTCGTCGGGGCTCTCGGCTATCACGTTCATTCGATGTTTTCCGCGCACGGTGACACCCTGATGTATGGAGTGGATTTTCAGAAGGTGATGGAGCAGAGTCTTCGGGTTCACTAGCGGGAGAGGTTCGCACCTTGATCGGCCGGAAAATCTCCCCCATGTCGGTTTTCCTCGTCCAGATGCCATACGCTGCTCTTGAACGCCCCTCTATTGCTCTGGGTTTACTCAAGACCGGCCTACGGAATCTTGAGATCGCGTCCACGGTGATGTATGCCAATTGGTTGTGGGCCGAACGTTTGGGGCTGCCAGCCTACCAAGCGCTCTCGGAGAGCCCGGCGGCCTCACTGTTAGGCGAGTGGTCGTTTGCCGAGGCCGCCTTTGCTCATTCCGGTGGCGAGGACTATCTCCATGAGGTCTTGCAGCGCGAAGTGCCCGAAGCGCTTCGCCAAGTTACTCGAGAAGCGGCTCTCAAAGCCCGTTGTATGGCGAGCGACTTTCTCGATGAGGTCGCGCAGCTTGTTCTCGAGTGTGGGCCTCGCATAGTCGGCTGCAGTTCGACCTTTCAGCAGAACTGCGCCTCCTTGGGGCTTTTGGCCAGGATCAAGAGGAAGGCCCCTGGCGTGATCACGCTGATGGGGGGAGCCAATTGCGATGCCCCCATGGGCGGTCGCTTGGTCCGCTCATTCCCTTGGCTGGATCTGGCGGTTTCAGGCGAGGCCGATCTTCTCTTTCCCGAGCTTTGCGCGCTTCTTCTGCAGAGTGGGATTCCGCCGGCACAAGACTTGCCTCTAGGAGTGGTGCACCGAGACTCCCGGGGAGCCACCAACTCTCGGGCCACACTGCAAAGGATGGATGACGCTCCCATTCCGGACTATGAAGAGTATTTTGTGACCCAGAGAAAGTCGAAGCTGCGACGCTCGGTTTTTCCGGGGCTGATGATCGAGACGTCGCGGGGATGCTGGTGGGGGCAGAAGCATCACTGCACGTTTTGCGGCTTGAACGGTGGAGGGATGAGCTATCGCAGCAAGTCTGCCGAGCGAGTCTTGAGCGAGTTTCGGACTCTCTCTGAGGCCCACGGCTTGAAGCAGTTCGAGGTGGTCGACAACATTCTTGACATGAAGCACATTCGCACCGTGCTGCCGAGCCTGTATGGGCTGGGCTACAAGATCTTCTATGAGACCAAGGCCAACCTCAAGCGCTCACAACTCGAGGTGCTCAGTCAAGCCGGGGTTTGCTGGATTCAGCCCGGTATTGAGAGTCTCCACGATGCGGTCCTGGAACTCATGGACAAGGGAAATTCCGCGGTCATGAATGTGGAGCTTTTGAAGAATTGTAAGGAGCTTGGGATCCGAGTTGACTGGAGCATCCTCTGTGGTTTCCCTGGGGAAAAGGATGAGTACTATCGAGAGATGGCCAGTTGGTTGCCAGCCCTCTATCATCTGGAGGCACCCATTGGCCTCTTTTGCATCCGCTATGACCGTTTTAGTCCCTATCACACCAATCCTGAAGGCTACGGTGTCAAGCTCAAGCCTTATTGGACGTATTCGCACTGCTATCCACTAGAGGCCGCCGAACTCAACGAACTCGCTTATTTTTTTGAGGATGATGGGCCGGGACCACCGGGGCGCTATGTTGCCCAGGAGGAGGCGCGCGTTAGACCGGGGCTTGCGACCCTGCGCCAGAGGGTTCTTGAGTGGCAGAAATGTGGGCCTGAGGTAGGCCTACGGATGGAGGACCAGGACGGTGAACTCCGAGTCTTCGACACGCGCCCCACAGCAGGAAATCAGCAATACTCGTTGCTTGGATTGGAGGCTTCGATCTGCCGTGCCTGTCGGGGCCTGAAGAGTCGAAGCGCCTTGCTAACGGCTGTGGAAGAGTTGGAGCAGCGCGCCGTTTCTGATGGGGAGATGAACCAGGCCCTACAAAAGGTGATGGACTTGGCCCTGGTGCTCGAGCTTGGGGAGCGGTTTGTGGGGCTGGCTCAGATGGGGGGCATACGGCCACCGCAGGTCCATTTTCCC
>CAZVVF010000743.1:0-3155 GCA_964630575.1 uncultured Burkholderiales bacterium
GGTTCAAGAAATAATGACCGTCAATATGGGTATCTCGGGTCTCATTCGGGAGGCCAAGACTTCCCAGATTCCTTCCTTTATCACAATGGGAAGTCGCGAGGGCATGCAGAGCATGGACCAGCACTTGGTGGCTTTGGTTCAGGATGGTCGAGTCAGCAGTGAGGCGGCCTTTGAGCGTTGTCACTCGGTGAGTACTCTCAAGAGGGCGGGTTTGACGGAGCCGGCTGATACTCTGCTCTAACCGTTTCTAAAAACAAAAAAGACTCGGCAACGGTGTTGCCGAGTCTTTTTGATCGTTCCGTCTCTATACGGTGGTGACGGTGACGACTTCCATTTTGTCATCTTTTTGGATTTTGTCGACGATCTCGACTCCCTGGATGACTTTGCCGAACACGGTATGGACTCCATCGAGGTGAGGAGCCGGCGCGTGACAGATAAAGAACTGACTTCCTCCGGTGTTGGGACCAGCGTGAGCCATGGAGAGCGATCCCCTCTCGTGCCGATTGGGGTTGATCTCGCAGTCGATTTTGTAACCAGGGCCGCCGGTTCCGGTACCGCTCGGGCAGCCGCCTTGGATCATGAAATTCGGGATCACCCGGTGGAAGGTTAGTCCATCATAAAAGTGGTCCGAGGCCAATTTTTCGAAATTCGCAACCGTATTCGGAGCGTCTTTCTCGAAGAGTTCGATGACCATGGTGCCGTATGCGGTTTGAATAGAAGCTTGCTTCATTGTAAGTCCTTTCGGGGGCCGTCTTGCGCGGCCGCGCACCTGGAGCCTACGGGACTAGTTGGAACAAACCTGCAAGGGAGTTCGCTAGCGCAGCGAGGATTCCAGTTTCATGACCCAACCCTCTTTGGGGTCCTTGCGCCAATAGAGGATGACGTCCGGTTCTCGGATCTCGTCGGTGTTGAGGACTTTGATGATGGTGTGAGTTTTGACTCTGGCGCGGTCGCCGCTACGGTCGATGTCGACGTCCTTGATCTCGTAGCGCATGATGTCCATGAATTCGGGCTTGATGGCGAACAGTCGCTCGATGAGAACCGGGATGTCGACACTCTTTCGATCGTCGTTGCTGTGATAGCTGCTGGCCTTGTCAAAATCCTTGTACTGAAGATCTTCCAAAAAGTCTATGGACCGGGCTCTCAGTTCTCTGATGTCTTCGGAGGTGACTTTGGAGAACGTCGAGGTGATGTCCGTGCCGGGTGAGCTCAGGTAGAGGAGTCCCATGGCTAAGGCGACCAGGAGGACAAATATCAAGACAACTTTTTTCACGCTTTGGCCTTTCTGGGTCGGGTTGTGCCCCTTGGGAGTCGGAATCTCATAATGCCGTAGGAGAGGACCACGAAAAGAACGGTCATGAGGCAAGGGACGGTGAGCGACCAGAAGATGATGCTCCAGTCTATCTCGGATTGCTCCAGTTGGTCCAGCCCGTCGTAGGTCCAAGTTGTGATGGCTGTTTTCTCCAGGAACTTGACTAGGTCGCTGGAGTGGTCGTGGGAGATGAGCAGTTCCGAAAAGAGAATCTGAGGCAACAAGAGAAGCGGGACTGCGGTGAGCGAGCGGTCTACTGAGGTGACCGATGCCGATATCAGGAGACCCAAGCCGGTGCCGGCTAAGGATGCCGGGAAGAGAACGATGAGGTGGGCGAGGGGAGGGTCTCCGAGATCGATCGAGGAGTTGACGATGAAGACGAGGCACAGGCACTGGGCAAAGCCTATGAGAGCGAGCACAGCGAGTTTGCTCCACAGATAGGAGGCGAGGCTAAGCCCTTTCATCCATTCTCGCTCGAAAATACTCTTCTCTTTGACGATCTCGCGACAGGCGTTCAGGGTGCCAAACCATATTGCCGACAGGGCCAGGACAAAGAGAAGCGAGGAGGTGACCTCGTTGTAGTCTCTCCAGATTATAACGATGAGGCCAGCGATCACTGGCGCCTGGGCAAGCAAGAGCAGCGTGTTCCACTTGTCGGCTAGGATCAGCTCCAAGTATCTTTCGCACAATATGCTAAATTGTCGGTTATCCGGCTTCACTTTAGGAAGTTTCTGCCTTTTCAGGGTGGGATCCTGGTTGAGTTGGCGAAACGGAGCGTGTGACTCCACCGGTATTGTTTTTATCCAGGTCGGAGGTGACTAGGAACCTCGATCCACGAGCCTTGGTCACTCGTTTGGCGGAGGGATTTCAGAGGCATTCCTCCGGGCGTCGCTCGGGCACTCTGCCGGAGCATCGTTTCCAGTTTGCGGCCGGCAGCCTCTCCTCGTCTGCCATCGGAGCGGTTCCTGGTATTCCCGCTTACGCGGTTAAGGTCGAGTCGAGAGTTCCTACTCAGAATCCGCCCATTACGGGATTTGTCCATCTCTTTGATCAGAAGAGCGGTCGACTTCTCGCGGTGTTGGAGAGTTCGTTTATCTCCGCTCTCGGGTCTGCCCTGACCGGGGCCTTGGCCACTGATCTTCTGGCTCGGCCGGACTCCAGGTCTCTGGCTTTGGTGGGGAACGGCACCCAAGGCTGGCTCAGTCTTCGTTTCCTCATGGATATGCGGACTCTCGAGGAGGTCACGCTCTTTGATCTCAATCGTCGCAAGAGTAGCCGGATTGCTGAGCGACTCTCCAAGTATGACAACCTGAAGGTCAAGGTCTGTGATTCGCTCGGAGAGGCGGTGTTGAACTCCGACATCATCTGCTGTACCACCTGGAGTCAGCGCCCTTTTCTCTTTTCCGAGATGGTCAAGCCGGGGGCTCACATATCGACCTTTGGCGCCGACGAGAGCGGAAAGCAAGAGTTGTCGCGCGAATTGCTGGAGGCTTGTTCCTTTTTTTGCGATGACCGAGACCTCGCCGTTTCGGTGGGGTCCTTGCAGGGCTTTGAGCGGGGGCTTGATCTGGTGGTGGCTGAGCTCGGCGAGATTCTCTCCGGCGAGGTGCCGGGTCGACGCCACTTTGAGGAGATCACCGTCTATGGTGCTGTGGGGCTGCCGTTTGTGGATCTCGTTGCCAGTTGGGTCACCTACCGAAGAGCCCTGAAGAAGCGGGTTGGAGAGGCCATGTACCCGCTGAAGTAGCGGCCCCCTTTAGGCTCCTGGGCTTTGGCCTCGGAGATGTTTCCGGTAGTAGCTCGATGCCTTGTATTTCGCCGGGTAGCGGCTGCCTTCTTTTCT
>CAZVVF010000744.1:0-3155 GCA_964630575.1 uncultured Burkholderiales bacterium
TCGCTGAGTCGAGCGAGCTCCAGGAGGTGTCGTTGACCGCGCGCGCTCACGGCATCGGGAAAGGCTGCCCAACGGCGGCCGTCCTGGTCGGCGACTCTCAGGGTCACCTGCTTGACTTCCAGGTAGGCATCCCGGCCACAGCTGGCGAGGAACCCGAAGTCGAATCGGGACTTGATTCGGTCTTCGTTCTCGATGGTCGTTTCGGCCTTGATCTCTCGGCCGGGAGTCAATCCGAGTTGGGCTCGCAGATCGTCATTGTGGTGCAAGAGTTTCTGAGCCACCTTGTTGGCGACCTGGGTGTTGACTAAGACCAGGGTCTCTTCGACCTGTGCGAGCTCCCAGCGGTAGTCGAGTTTTCTTTTGGGATTGGGTTGGCCCCGGAGATCGGTGAGGAAGATGCGGCGAGCCTGGGGGAGGATGGACGACATCCGACCTGGATTGGGGCAATGCACGGTGACTTCTTCGCCCCCTTGGGTCACCACGTCGGCCAAGTATCTCTTGTAACGTTTGAGCAACGTTGCCGGTACTAAGGTTTCAAAAGTGTGGACTTGAGAGTTCATCTAGACCTGCGTTGTCTCTTCCCAAGCAATGTTTCTCCCGTCGAGGATGGTTCGAAGCGCTTCGGACGCTCGCTCGAGGGCCTCGGCGTCGCGGGACTCCAGGACCAACTCGAGATGCCAGACCCCAGACTCCTCCGAGGGGTAGGAGCCGAGTGAAACCGATGGATGCTCGGCAACGAGGGCCCCCATCATCGCTGCTAGATCGGTCTCCATCGCGACCATCTTGAAGCAGTGTCGAAGGGATGGCTCCACCTCGGGCCAGAGGGTCTTGAGTTCCTGAAACTTCTTGCGGAAGAGGTCGGGAATACCGGGAAGGGGATAGATTCGGTCCACCACCATTTGGGGGTAGAGCGAGTCTGGTCCGTAGTGCAAGAAGGCACCTTCTGGAATGGTCGCCAGGCGCAGCTGAGCCGGTGTTAGGGTGTCGGTCTTGTAGAACTTCTTGAGCACCCGCTCCAACATGGGAGACAGGACCAGTTGCCGGTCGGTGGCCAGCCCAATGGCTTGCAGAGTGATGTCGTCGTGGGTTGGTCCCACACCGCCTGAGGTAAAGACATAGTCATACCGGTCGAGAAGGCGCTTGAGATTCTCCACGATATCCTCTGAGACATCGCCAACGATAGAGACTTCACGAAAGTTCCATCCCATGGAGAAGAGTTGCTGAGCTAGATACGGCGTGTTCTCATCTCGAACCTTACCGGACAAGATCTCATTTCCGATGACCAAAAGGGCCGAGGTGGGTGGCTTTGTTGAACTCATTTAATAACCCTCAGCGTATCCGGGTCGACGGGGGTCGAGACCGGCCTCAAGAGAGCCGGACGGCTCCTTGACGATGGCCAAGACGTGAGCCACGGCGTAGATGGGTTCTAGAGTGTGTCCCATCTCTCGAAGCCGCTCTATGGTGTCGGCTGAGATGCCCATTTCATAGAAGATCGTATCGGGGTACCATTGATGGTGAATACGGGGGAGCGTCACAGAGGTTTGAGCGTTGAACCCGTAGCCCAGCAGATTGAGCGTGGTTTGGAAGACCCCGTTGATGATTCGAGAGCCTCCCGGTGCACCCAAGGCCGCAAAGAGCTTGCCGTTTCGAGTGATGAGGGTCGGCGTCATGGAGCTCAACGGGCGCTTGCCAGCCTCGACGTTGTTGGCCTCTGATCCGATGAGGCCGTAGGCGTTCGGCTCGCCGGGCTTGGCGTTGAAGTCATCCATCTCGTTGTTGAGCAAGAACCCTGTGCCCGGAGCCACAAACCCCGAGCCGTAGGAGAAGTTGAGGGTGTAGGTGAGGCTAACGGCCATGCCACGCTCGTCGACGACGTTGAAGTGAGTGGTGTCCGGCGACTCTGATGGGGGAGCCCGGAAGAGCTCTGGGGCCAATGTCTCACTGTTGCCGGCTCGCTCTTTGGGAATCAGGGCTCGTCGACTCTCTAGGTAGTCTTCGGACAGGAGTTTGTCCCCTGGAACCTCCACGAAGTCGGGGTCGCCGAGATAGCGCGCTCGGTCGCAGTAAGCTAGGCGCATGGCCTCGGCCAACAGGTGAAGCTGTCGAGCGCTGTTGCAGTAGGAGGCGACCAACTCCGCGTTCTCCACAAGCTTGAGCATCTGGAGCAGATGGATTCCGCCTGACGATGGCGGTGGCATAGACCAGACTTCATAGCCTCGAAAGGTGCCACTCACTGGTTTGCGCCATTTCGCTTGGTAAGAATCCAAGTCCGCACCCGATAGGACTCCGCCAGCTTTCTGCACGCCCTGAGTCAATCGTTCTGCGGTTTCTCCTCTATAGAAGTCATCAGGTCCATGCTTGGCGATCCGGGCGAGGGTGTCGGAGAGTTCCTTTTGGACAAAGAGGCTCCCGATTTTAGGGGCCTGAGAGTTGGGCAGAAAGATCTTCTCGGTCTGCGGGTAGAGACTCAACAGGTCGTGGCTGGATTGCAGTCCGTCGTGCAGCCAGGGGGAGACGGGAAACCCTTCCAGAGCCAAACGTTGGGCTGGTTTGACGACCTCTTCCCAAGGAAGGACACCGAAGCGCTGATGCATTTCCCAGAGTCCAGCGACGGTCCCAGGGACACCCACAGCGGTCGGTCCCACGCGCGAGGACCTGTTCTTCTCTAGATAAAAATCACGATGCAATTCGGCTGGGGCAGTCTCGCGGAAGTCCAGTGCGTGGACGCCGCCCTCCCAGTCTAAAATGAGGGCAAATCCACCGCCGCCCAAATTGCCAGCCCTGGGTAGGGTTACAGCCAGGGCGAAGCCGACCGCCGTGGCGCTGTCAACAGCGTTACCGCCGCGCCGAAGGATCTCTCGTCCGACCTCCGCTGCCAGCGGCTCGCCAGCGGTGACCATGGCGTGATCGAAACTCTGAGAATAGTGTTGGTCTTTTTCCAGAATGGTTCCCGGTTGAGCGTGAGCATTCCGGGGCAAGCAAGATAGGACTGCGATGAGAATAATGAGGGTAGTTTGGAGGCGGGTCATGGTGTTTTATTGACCGCATTTTGTTGAACACCTCTGCGAGGAGACAGCACCTCGCCAAGCGAAAGCGCAGCCGCGAAAGGATACACGATGAGCACCAGAATAGAAAAAGACTCCATGGGGGAGATG
>CAZVVF010000745.1:0-3154 GCA_964630575.1 uncultured Burkholderiales bacterium
GCCGCTGCGACCCCGCATGCTCAAAGCCGGGTATCCCGACGACTTCGCCACAGCGCTGATCATCAACGCGAGCGATATCGCTCTGTTGATTCCACCATCGATCGGAATGATTGTTTACGGGGTGGTGTCTGGAACCTCTATCGGTGAGTTGTTTATCGCTGGTATTGGGCCAGGCCTACTGATACTCGTCCTGTTCTGCCTCTACTCAGTTATGGCGACCTATCGCTTCCAGGTGGAGCCTGCGCCCAAGGCTACTTGGGCAGAGCGTGGGGCCGCGTTTAAGCGAGCCGCGCTTCCTTTGGGGTTTCCAGCCATCATCATCGGAGGGATCTACGCGGGGTACTTTAGTCCCACCGAGGCGGCGGCGGTTTCGGTCCTCTACGCTCTGATCTTGGAGTGCCTCGTCTTCAGGAAGGTCACGATCCGCGAGATTCCCAAACTGGCCCTGTCTACTGGGCTTGTCACGGCTGTGGTCTTCATCCTGGTGGGCGCCGGAGCGGCCTTCAGTTGGGTTATCTCCTTTGCCGAGCTCCCTTCCCAGATCATCAACGGGACTCTCGGGCTCAGTGCCGATTCTGGCTACTGGACGGTGGCCTTCACCATTGCTATCGCGTACTTTATCGGCTGCATGTTTGTCGATCCCATCGTGGTGATCTTGATCCTCACTCCGATCTTTCACCCCCTTGCCTTGGCAGTGGGCATGGACCCGGTCCTGACTGGGGTCCTGGTGACTCTGCAAGTGGCCATCGGCTCGGCCACACCACCTTTCGGCTGCGATATATTCACGGCGATCGCCGTGTTCCAAAAGTCTTATCGGGAGGTGATCGCCGGAACACCCCCGTTCGTGGTCATTCTCCTATTCGTCTCGGTCCTTTTGATCGTCTTTCCCCCCATTGCGCTCTTTCTGCGGGATCTGGCCTTTTGATGCTGTCAAAGTTTGCTTCCATAGTTTTTGTTCTCGCGATGATTCTATGCGTCTCGTGTAGCAAAAAGAACAACACACCAACCTGGCGATTCGCGATAGAAGAGACGCAAGGCAGCGTTCAAGACGCCTATGCTCAACGATTCAAGGAGTTGGTCGAGCACAAGAGTGCGGGCAAGGTCCGGGTTAAGGTTTATCCCTATGGGACGTTAGGCACCTCTGACCAGTTGTCGGAACTGCTCTACAACGGGTCTCTGCAGTTTTGCATGGCGAGCCCTGGTCATATCGGAAAGATGATACCAGAGGTACAGGTGCTGCTCTTGCACTATGTGCTCTCGGATGACGCTCAGGTCAATCGGCGAGTTCTGAACAGCCCTGTGGTTCGTAGCACATTCGACGAGCTGTTCGCAGAAAAAGGCTTCAAATTGCTGAGCATCTTCAGTGAGGGCTGGCAAGTGTGGTCGGCCAACAAGCCTCTCTTGAGCCCGGAGGATTTTTCTGGGGTGAAGTTCCGAGTGATGACGAGTCCTCTCTTGATGGCCGCCTACGAGGCTTACGGCGCAAGCTCAACCCCGCTCGCCTTCTCCGAAGTGTACTCGGCGTTACAACTGAAGATGGTGGACGGCCAAGTGAACCCCGTCTTCGCCATTGAGGAAATGAGCTTCTACGAAGTCAACGACCACCTGATCTTTGCCAATCAGGCCCAGTTTTATACAACCTGCTTGACCAATCGAAGGTTCTATGAACAACTGTCACCCGAAGAGCGGACCTGGGTCGACGAGAGTTTGGTCGAGTTGGATGATTACATTTTTGAGACCCAAGAGCGGTTCAACGAAGAGCGGCTCAAGACCATTGTGGAGAAGAAACCGGATCTGAAGGTCATCTACCTCGATTCCGAACAGCGGGCTGTTTTTCGCCAGGCTTCAGAATCTGTGAGAGCCGAATTCGGCGAGATGTCAGGGCCCCGAGGTGCGGAACTCTTGGAGCTTCTTCTCCAGCGCGTGAAAGAGGAAACAACAAGCTGACAATCGGCCCCTTGGCCTATGGTGAGACCAACGGGCCGTGCCAGAGACTGGGACTACCCGTCGAATCCCCTGCTGAAATCGACTTTCTCGGCCAACTCGGGAAAGTCGATGAAGGGATTCCGGTTGCCTTGCACATCTTCGATGGTGTCGTTGCGGTGACGCTCATAGTCCGTAACGGGATAGTCTCGGTGCCACTCTAAGAGTTGGGGGAGGTCGCTCAGCTTGGTCTCCACTCTCGCGTCGCCCACATAGCCGGGGTGGCGGGTGACGAAGTAGAGGACAGCCCGCGCAACGGCTCCCTTCCCAGCGTTTGGTTCAAACTCTCCCGACTTGTTGTTCACCAGCCCACAGGAGGGAATAGTCCTAGAACTCTCGGGTAGGTCGGCCATGTTGTAGTTGGCTCGAGAAGAATTACACTTCACTTCCTCGGTGAACAAATGGTGAAGATCGGACTTCATAGGACGGGCCTTGTTGAACCAAGACTGAGGTACGACATGCTCACAGTTGAAGTTGCTCAACTGGCTGTCGTTGGGACCGGTGACCTCTTCTTCGTTCTTTGGGCCTTCACCGGAATAGAGATAGTAGAGAGCGCCGTCGGGCCTGCGATCGATGGTGCGATACAGTTCCCGCCGTGCACCCTTGTAGCCTAGGTCACGGGTATTTCTAGAGATCAATCTATGGAGGTCATTGTACAACTGGGCTCCATCACCGTCGTCAAAGCTGTCTCGAACCGATTGGTAGTATCGGTCTCGATCAATGGCATCGGCCTGCTCATCGTAGTAGTCTTCTCCAATACCGACCCTCCCTTGAACTCTCGCTCCAGAATTTTGAGACTGCGTCATCGTTCGGGTGGTGTGTTGGGAAATATTCATACAAATGAGCCCTACCTTTCAGCTTCACCCTATCGGCTAGACTGTGGCGGTTTTTTAAGAATTTGTTAAGGGTTCCCGGTATGAGGATTTCAGCGGGACAGAAACCGCTGGGCTTGACCCTGAAGAAGCACTCTTTTGGGGCTAACTTCCGCCCTGTTGCACTCCGGTCTGGCGGTTAGTCCCAGTTGTTGCTGTAGCGACTTTGGGGGAGATGTTGCATGATATCGGCTAGGTTGAGCCGACCCCCCATGAGTGTGGGGAGCAGTCCTAGAGCCCCAACGACCCCTGGCATCAGGTAGAAATCTCCCTCCTCCAGAAACAGAAACAGAGCTATG
>CAZVVF010000746.1:0-1051 GCA_964630575.1 uncultured Burkholderiales bacterium
ATCTGGAACTGGCGCTTAGGGTTCTTGAAGAGGAGGCCAAGCTCTTGGCGAAGGACTGGAGCGACCGAATCCTTGAGCCTCCAACTCCCAAGGGAGTTCACGAGCTCGCCGACAGCGCGATTGTCCTTCGCATATACTTCAAAACGCTTCCGCTCCAACAATGGGATGTGCAGCGGGAATTCAATCGAAGAATGAAACTGCGTTTAGACCGCGAGGGCATCGAGATTCCGTTTCCTCAAACCTCGGTCTGGATTCGCAGCCAACCTCAGCCCCAAGAGCCTAAAGAGAAAGACTCCTAAGATAGTCATCGAGATCGTCAATGGACACAGGCTTCACCAAGATGTCGTTCATTCCGCATTCTAGGCAGCGCTCACGTTGACTCTGAAAGGCATCGGCGGTGAGAGCGATGACCGGAAGCTCGAGTTTGAGCTCCTGGCGGATGACTTTGGTGGCTTCGTATCCGTCCATGTTTGGCATTTGGCAATCCATGAGAACAACGTCGATCGGTTCGGACTTTAGAATCTCTAAGGCTTTGCTACCATCGCTGGCCAAGAAGACGGTGTAGCTCCGGCGCTCTAGTTGGGCTTGGAGAACATGGGAGATGATGTGATTGTCTTCGGCTAGCAAAACGACCAGATGTTGCTTGGTTCTTTGGTTTTCTGCACAGTTGGTGTGATCGTCTTTGGGTGCTGGAGAGGCCACTTCTGGTAGAGGGATTCGAAAGCGGAAGGTTGAGCCTTTGCCGATCTCGCTTTCCAGTTCGAGTTGGCCGCACAAGGCTTTCACAAGGTTGACGCAGGTGGTGAGTCCCAGGCCTGAGCTTTTGGCATCACCGTGGGAATCGGCCTGGTAGAAAGGTTCAAAGATTCTGGCTTGGTCTTGCTCGCTGATCCCGATGCCGGTGTCTCTCACTGAGAACACGACGGTGTCATCCGGACCTTGCTCGATGGTGACGTCGATCCGCCCTGTGTCGGTGTACTTGATGGCATTGCCCACGAGGTTGTTGAGGATCTGACGTATGCGTCGCCTATCCCCTAGTCGCCAGGGCTTG
>CAZVVF010000746.1:1061-3150 GCA_964630575.1 uncultured Burkholderiales bacterium
GGATGTGGCTTTTGAGGGACAGTTTTTTGTCTCTGGCAAGCACGCGAAGGGGTCGCAAGCTCTCTTGGATTTCATCGAGAAGATGAAAGGAATAGGGGCGAGCTTCCATGATTCCGGCCTCGACTCGAGCCAGGTCGATGATGTCGTCAACGGTGAGCAGAAGCGAATCGCTGCAGGCTCTCAGGTCGGCGACCAAGCGATTCTGCTGAGCATCGAGTTCGGTATCTCCCAGCATGGACAGCAGACCTAGCATGGCCGTGACAGGCGTTCTGAGTTCGTGGGAGGCTGAGGCCACGAAGTTGGTTTTGAGCTTGTCTTTGTGACCGAGTTCCAGATTGATCCGTTCGAGGTCCTCTTGGCGGCTGCGCAGTTCCTGACGGAGGTTGTGGCAGTTCAAGGCGTAGTCAACAACCTTCTTCAGGACCGGACCGTTCAGATTGTTCTTGGTCACATAGTCGTGGGCACCCAACTTGAGTGAAGACACGGCGGCCTCTTCAGAGCCTGACCCGGTCATCACGACGACCGCCGACGGAAGCTCACCATCTTGTCCTTTGAGGGACTTGATCAGCGTGTATCCCGATGAGTTGTCGTAGTGGAGGTCGAGGAGAATGCAATCGAAGCGTTGCTTGTCGAGCATGGCCAAGGCCTCGTTGGGTGACTTCGCTTGCTGTATTTCAAGGTCTTCCCCGAATTCTTGACGGAGTAGGCGCATCGCGATAGAGCGGTCGTTGGGGCAATCATCCACAATGAGAAACTTCATGCTTTGTATCGAGACTTCTCTCGACGTGGTAAGATGCCCTGGGATTGACGAGATGCAGGAGCAAAAGAGCGAGATAGAGAGCGGGTCGCCATTTCAACACACGCTTGTTTCAAGATTTCTGGTGGTGTGGCTCTTTTTGGCCTTTTGCGGAACCCTCTACCTGAATTTTTCTAAGCCATCCCAGGCTCAAGAGGGAGAGGTTCAGATCGTCCGACTGGCCGAGCGTATGGCGGTGGTCGCGCAGTACACCCGAGACATGCAACCCGAGATCAAGCGAGAGTTGCTCAAGACGGCGCTCAGCTTGGAGACGGATGAGCAAGCGAAATCGATAATCTCAGGAACGCTACCCGACTCCTTGGATCTGGACACTTTGAGCCCGGTCTACCGTCTTTTGGCCGAGGACCTGCTGGGGGCTAATCCCCAGGCGAGCGAGGAGCTTCAACGTCTCGCAACGGAGGGGCGTCAAAGGTTCTTGCTCTCTCTCTCCCTGCTCAGCAGCCTTGGTCTATTCGCCATTGTCACGTTTTTTCTACCTTCGATCGCAGACAGCGAACCTCCAGAGACGACAGATCTTGATGGTTTCACAGTGTTGGGCGTGTTTTTTGCCTGGCACGTTTTTGGCTTCATTGGAGTGGGGCTTTTCGTCGGTCTGATGAGTTCGAGCGTGGATGAGTTTTTTATGATCTTGCTGGCTCAAGGACTGACTTATCTTTGGATGTTGGCTCTCTTGAGTCAGGCGCGCTTGAGGAGAAACTCAAGTCCTTTCAGAGCTTTCTCTTGGTCTTGGATCGGAAAGGGGTATGCCCTATCGATATTGGCTGTGGTGGGTGTGAATTCGGTCATCTCCGCACTCTCTGGGGAAGCTCCTCGTTCGGAGAATCCCATTCTAGGTCTGTTCGTGGACGCGCCTGGCTGGAAGTACGTGATGCTCGGATTGTTGGTGGTTGTTGTGGGGCCGATCTTTGAAGAGATTATGTTCCGCGGCTGGTTATTTGGTGGGCTTCGTAAGGGCTGGGGAGACCAAGCAGCGTATCTGCTTTCGGCAACACTTTTTGCCCTCATCCATGGAGACGCGCCAGCGCTGCCGGCTCTTTTTCTTCTGGGTTTGATTTTCGCTTGGGTCTATCGCAGGTCAGGGTCCCTCTACACGAGTATTCTTGTTCACGGCATGTGGAACGCAACGACATTTAGTCTGCTTCTGTCGGTCATGCCTTAGGGCAGAAAGGTTGAGCTTGTGGGGAGCACGGATGGCGGAGAAGACAGGGTCGAAGAGGTTGAGATTCTCTATGAACTCATCAAAGATACACACCTGCTCACTCCGGTGGTCTT
>CAZVVF010000747.1:0-3145 GCA_964630575.1 uncultured Burkholderiales bacterium
GTGGAGAAGAGCGCAGAGAGTAAGCCTGACGTCATTCTGAGCACCATCAACGGTGGGAGCAACCAGGCCTTCTTTAAGGCGCTTCGAGCCAAGGGCATCAAATCGACCGACATCCCAACGGTGTCTATGAGTTTGACCGAGAGTTTGGTTCAGCAGATGGGCGTTGACGATGTGGTTGGAGACTACTCTGTAAAGAACTACTTTGCCGACATCGATACAGAGGCCAACAAGGCCTTTGTTGAGAGCTTCAAGGCGCGCTTCGGAGCCGACCGAGTGACAGACGACCCCATGGAGGCCGCCTACTTTGGGGTTCACCTCTGGGCTCAAGCGGTCCGACAAGCTGAGAGCCTTGAGACTGTGGATGTGCGAGCGACTATCGGAGACCAAAGCTATCTGGCTCCGGAAGGGCTCGTTTCTATCGACCCTGTCAGTCAGCATACCTGGAAGACGGTTCGAGTGGGCAAGTTTATGCCGGGTGGACAGGTCCAGATCGTTTGGACTTCCCGAGGACCAATCTGCCCACGCCCCTTTCCTGGATATCAGTCTCAGGCCGATTGGGACCGCTATCTCCTGAATATTTACTCCTCTTGGGGCAACCGCTGGGAGCCTCCGGTGAGCCACTGATGCGTACACTCAGTAGACAATTGCTTCTCTGGTTTTTGGTGGTGGCTCTCGTTCCCATGACCGTGGTGACCACCGTGACTTACAACCGGGCGGTGGAATCTCTCCGCTTGCGCGTCACCCAAGACTTGGGGGCAGCCGCTGATCGTCAGGCGGAGAGGATCGTCGATCTCATTGTTGATTGGGAAACCGATACCAGTTTCTTGGCTCGTCAACCCGAAATGGTCCGGACAGTCGAGAAGTTGCGAGAAGCCTGGGGGACTCCCAGAGTGGAGGCTCTCACCGAGTCGCTGGAACCCTATTTGAACTCCTTTTCTAGCAGCGACGGCTTCCACGATGTGATGGTGATCGACCCAACCGGTCGGGTGCTCGTCTCCACCAACCCAGACTTTCCAGTCGGCTGTACGCTCAATGAGCCAGGGCGCAAGGATACCGAAGTCACTCAGGTCTTCGACCAGGTCACCTCGATCCTGGGGGTGGCACTGTCGGATTTTGGCAAAGGAACTCAGGGGCAGTGGTATCTGGGGGTGCCGATCTGGTCCAAAGGGGACGGATTGCAAGGCTCACTCATTGTCCACCTCAATGCCCAGTGGATACACGACCGAGTGAACGACTATTCGGGATTGGGGCAAACAGGCGAGACCGTGTTGGCTTCTGTGGTTGACGACCGGATTCTCTTCTTGGCACCAACACGACACGACCCCAAGGCCGCCTTTCATCGAGAGGTTAACCTGAACTCTCCCGAGGGGGCTCCGATTCTGGAAGCGATCAATGGGACTCGGGGTGGAGGCGAGATCCTAGACTATCGCAACGAGCAGGTCTTGGCCGCTTGGCGCTACTTGCCTCACCTACGGGCTGGGATCGTGGTCAAGATCGACTCCGACGAGGCCTTCCAGATGGTCTCTGGTTTGAGGGCGAGCGTGGCCGCCATCGCCGGGGTCACGTTTTTGCTGGTCTTGGTCTTGGCGAGCGTGCTGGCTAGGAGCCTGAGCGAGCCCATCTCCCGTTTGACGCGCCTGACTCACGACTTGGCCGAAGGGCGCTTGGATGAGCGAGCGGACATCCACAGTCGGAACGAAATCGGTGAACTCGCAGGCTCGGTGAACCGAATGGCTGAGCAGATCGCTGAGCGGGAACAGCGGATACGGGAACTCCAGACCCAGCGCTATCAGGCTCTTGTGAGCAATATCCCTGGAGTCACTGTGCGGCGGCACTGCGATCAGAACGAAACGGTCGCCTTCTTGAGCAGTCCGGTGGAGGAGCTCACGGGATACGCTCCAGAGGAGTTTATGGAACACGGGCGTTCCTTGAGCAGCGTCGTGCTGGAAGAGGACAAGGAGGCGCGCCGCCTGGCTATCAACAAGGCGATAGAGGAGCGCAAGCCGTGGGCCATTGAGTACCGGGTTGAGCACAAAACGGGTGGAGTTCGTTGGGTTGTGGAGCGGGGTCAAGCGATCTTTGAAGATGACAAACCGGCCTGGCTCGATGGCATCATTCTTGATATCAGTACGCAAAAGAAGGCCAGTGAAGAACTCCGTGAGTCCCGTTTGGCCGCTGACGCTGCAAACCGTGCTAAGTCAGACTTCTTGGCCAATATGAGTCACGAGATTCGAACCCCGATGAACGCCGTGATAGGCTTGACGCACTTGGCCCTTCAGACAGATTTGACCGACAAGCAACGCGACTATCTCAGCAAGGTGGACACTTCGGCTCGCTCTTTGCTGGGCATTATCAACGACATCTTGGACTTTTCTAAGGTGGAAGCCGGCAAGCTGGAGATGGAATCTATCAGTTTTGGCCTCGACGAAGTGCTCCGAGACCTCTCCAATGTGATCGGCACTCGGGCTCAAGACAAAGGCCTTGAACTCTACGTCTATCGTACGGCAGAAGTGCCAAACGGGCTGGTTGGGGACCCCCTTCGTTTGGGTCAGGTTCTGCTGAATCTCACCAACAACGCGGTGAAGTTTACCGAAAAGGGAGAGGTCGTGGTGTCGGTGGAGGTGGTGGAGTCTGGGGAGTCGTCGGCGCTTCTGAAGTTCTCCATCTCTGATACGGGCTTGGGCATGACGCCGGAGCAGATGTCACGGCTGTTTCAGGCCTTCACCCAGGCCGACACGTCCACGACCAGGCATTATGGCGGCACAGGTTTGGGTCTCACCATCAGCCAGCGCTTGGTGGCCATGATGGGCGGTACCATCGAGGTCGAGAGTGAGTTCCAAAAAGGAAGCACGTTCAGTTTTACGGCAAAATTTGGAGTCCAGGAGCGAGCCGAATCCAGCGAGCTCCAAGCCCCCTTGAAGCTGGATGGCTGGCGCGCTCTGATCGTGGATGACAATTCGACGGCAAGAGAAGTCCTGAGCGAGATGACACGGTCCTTGTCGCTTGAGGTGACGGCTGTGACCTCCGGTTCGGAGGCCTTGGCCGAACTGGAGCGAGACCCAAACTATCAGCTCGTTCTGGTGGACTGGGAGATGCCGGGAATGAATGGTGCCGAAACGGTACAGAAGATTCGCGAGGGTACCAC
>CAZVVF010000748.1:0-3144 GCA_964630575.1 uncultured Burkholderiales bacterium
TGCTCGGAGCACTTCACCTTGAGAATGGAGCACTCAATGACGAACTCTTCAATCGCCTTGAGCTTACCTTCGATATCGGTAGCCTCCACAGCCTTAACCGACTTATCGATCATGCCGGCGGTGCGGTAGTTCATAGCATCACCGACCCAGGTTTCCACGACCATTTGACCGATCTTCTGCTGGATGGCCCCGAACTCGGTCAGGTGCTTGCCAAACTGAGTTCGTTCTTTGGCGTATTGAATACCGTCGTTCATGGCAAACTTTGAAGCCGCGGTACACCAAGCGCCGAGCTTGAATCGACCCAGGTTGAGCACGTTGAGCGCCACTTTGTGACCCTTACCGACCTCGCCCACAAGGTTCTCCACCGGAACTTTCACATTGTCGAGATTGAGAGCGGTTGTCGAGGAGCCCTTAAGACCCATCTTGCGCTCCTCGGCAGCCGCCGAAAAGCCTTCCCAGTCCGTCTCAACAGCGAAGCAGGTGAATTTGTCGCCGTCGACTTTCGCGAATACCATACACAAATCGGCGAATCCACCATTGGTGATCCACATCTTCGATCCGTTGAGAATGTAGTGCGAACCATCCTCTGAGAGAACCGCTTTCGTCCTGGCTGCCAGAGCGTCAGAACCGCTGTGGTTTTCGGTCAATCCGTAGGAGGATATCAACTCTCCGGATACCAGCTTAGGGAGATACTTCGCCTTGAGTTCCTCAGAGCCGAAGTAGAGTACAGGTGCCGTACCGATACCCGAGTGAGCCCCGAAACTCACCGAGAAAGAGGCCAACCGGGCCACTTGCTCGCCTATCAACATCAGGGACAGGATATCGAGTTCCATCCCGCCGTACTTCTCGGAGATCTCCGCACCGAGCAGCCCTAATTCTGCGGCTTCCTTCAGGATCTTCTTCATGATCCCGTTCTCTTGCTTCTCGATACTCTCAACGTTCGGCATGACCTTGTCGTTCATAAACGACGCCACCATGTCCCGAATCATACGATGCTCTTCAGAGAGATTATCGGGAGTAAATAGATCCTCGTGGCTGGATTCATTGAGCAGGAAAGCACCGCCACACGCGCTGTTTTCTAAAGTTTTAGATGTCAAGGTTCCCCTTTTCCTCAAAAGCGTCTCCTGTAGGACAACCGAATGGGTCAGAGCGGCAAGAAACAAAATCTGAGAATTGAAATTTAGTTTACTTGTAAATCTTCTCTACAAAACCACGATATCCCCTTCAAATGGAAACCAGATCATGTTCGAGAATAACAATTCATGCAAAAAAGACTCATTTTCATTTTGACCCTCGTGCTGGCCCTGAGCCTGCAAGTTTTCGCTCAGCAATCGGCGACCCTGATTGTGGGTGGACAGGGGGCCGGACCGTTTAAGATAGGAAGCCCTTTTGCCGAGGTCACAAAGCGGCTGGGAGCACCGGACTCCTCCAAGCCGACCGCTGGTGACCCCAGGACCACGGTCAAGATGTACGAGAGCAAGCAACTGGCCTTCCTGGTGAACCCAGAATCGAAGATCATCGGTATTACGGTGGCCCGAAAAGACTGGAAAACAGCTCAGGGGCTAGGTGTGGGTTCTCCGGTCATCGCCTTTCAGGAATCCTACGGCAAGGGCCTCAAGCGAGGCTCTGGTCATACCTCCTTCGCAGAGGACGGCCTCGCTATCACTCATCGCGGGGGGATCGTCAAGACAGTCTATGTGGTCAAGAAAGACAAACTCGACGCCTCCAAGGGTGACTATCTTTTGATCGGTGGCACGCGAGCGGGTCAACTCAGACTCGGCAGTTCCGAGCAAGACCTTCTGAAACTCTTGGGCAAGCCCCCCAAAAAAGAAGGCCGAGGTCAGAGTATATGGGTCTATCCAGATCAAGGGATACGGCTGGGCTTTATCCAAGGTCGCTTGCACCTCGTGGGTGTAACATCTGGGGACTGGGTCACTCCTTCTGGACTGAAGGTTGGCCGGACGTTCTCAGAAATGAAGCGTGAACTCGGTGCCAAGTATCGAGTTGAGTCGAGTTCAGTCTTCTATGACCAATGGGGTATTGGGGCGCGATTGTTGGGCGAGCAGATTGTCGAACTTCTCATCTTCAACCCCAAAACATCTAACCGACAAGGATAGAAATTTGAAAAAGACTCTGACAATAGGCCTTCACATCCGACACAAGGCTCGCCTTCACGGTCGTCTTACGGATGTCGAGTTCCACTCGGCGGCAACTCAGGAGGAAGCTCTTGAGATCCTCCAAGGCGATGACTTCAGTCTGCTCATAGTGGATGAGAACCTCCCCGACTCAGAAGTCTTTCTGCAGAAGATAAAAGCCCTTCAGATCCCTACTATCTACTGCGCCGATGGAGAGAAGAGCACGGGATTTCTACGTTCGCTGGTGATGGACCTCGAAGTCGATGTGGTCCTCGCCAAGCCCGTTGACCCAGACGAAATGGTCCGCAAAGCCGGTGAGCTGCTCTCGGCCGAACGCGTCGTGGAAAAGAAGTCCGACGGCATCCAGGACCAGATGCGAGCTCGCCTCTCGGCACTCTGGGAGAAGTTTGGGCCGACCAACCGAGAGCGGCTCGAATGGATCAAGTCCGAGATCACCGATATCGTTGAGGGAGAGGACAAAGACGAGAATCAACGCCGCGAGATGGAGCGCGAGGCCCACAAAATGGTGGGAGCCTTGGGCACATTCGGATTTCCCCAAGCCACCATCTTAGCTCGGGAGATTGAACTCCACGTCTCCCCCAACAAATCGATGGCTCCCTTAGACGGAACCAAGCTCATGCAGTGGGCCCAGGCCATCGACAAGATTATTAGTAGCGGCCCCCAAGGCCAAGGCAAACCTCCTGCAACGAGCGACGGTGGTGCCGTCTTGGTGGTCAGCGAGAATGCCCACCTGATCGACCAGCTCAAAGGGCTCAGCTTCAACGACAAACCCCTCGATGTGGAAAACGTGGCCAGTTGGAGCCGGGCTCGAGAGAGTTGGTTTCTGCGCGCTCCCGACCTTGTCATCGTTGACCTCTGCGACGAGGCTGTCGCCGAACGCCAGACCCTGCTCAACTCCGTGGCCGCCCGACTCTCCACGATCCCGGTCTTGGTACTGCTGCCCAAGGAGATGTGGAACCGTCCCGAAACTCTGGCGCGCTTCGCCGGA
>CAZVVF010000749.1:0-2025 GCA_964630575.1 uncultured Burkholderiales bacterium
GCATCCTGAAAGTCGCGTCCGCTGCGGGTCTCGGCTACATAATCGAGAATCTCAGGCTCCACTCGGCCGTCGACCTCAACGGTTTTTTTGGTCTTGGAGGCCTCGTGAGTTATGCTGAATTCACGGCCGAAGTTTGTGGCTGGAATGTTGAGTCGTTTAAGCATTGTTCGCTCCTTCCGTCTTATCGGTCGTTGGGTAGAGTTGGATCTTGGCATTCTCGTGAATGGTCGTGGTGATGGGTCGGAACTTGTCATCCATTTGGGCGGTGATGACCTGGGCCCAGACGGAGTTCTGGCCTCCCTCGTGTCGCGTCACCAAGCTCATGATGTCTTTTCCGAGGTCCAGAAAAACCTGTTGCTTGCTAGAATAGAAGCTCACACGAAATTTGTCTTTGGAGTCGTGCGCTGACCAGCCTCTCCAGGCCTCTCCCAGGTGAGCCTTGCCCAGGTCGGTTGTGACTTTGGCGTCGACCCCGCCGTTGCTGTGGTCGAGTCGAGACAACTCTCGCGCGAGGGTGCGAATCTTTGTGCTGTCGAGCCGGTCGATGAAATCTTTGTCGTTCTGTAGGACCACCTGGTCCAGAATTTCGTCTTCGACCTTGCCATCGACTCGAAGACTCTTTTCAGACATGGAGTCTTTGATGGTCACTGTATGCCCGTAGGGTGTGAATCCAACATTCATTGTGCTGGCTTTGCTGGGGAGAGGGGGACTCTTTTGAAGAGAATGGTTGTTCATGAGATGGCTCCTTGTTTGGGGTTGAATGTCTTAACCCGAGGATACATAGAGCCTAGAAAACAGTTGTGAAATGGAAACGCTGTGAGGAACTTTCTTAGGAAGATTGAGGAGGGTGAGAAAGAGGTTGCGTCGAGGTTTGGCTCGCCATCGGAGCGGAACGCCTCTTCGAGGGCAAGCGGCTTGAAGCAAACCCGTTGAGGCCTGGTCAGATGCTAGGGTGAGGGTACCGAGAGCGTACCGAGAGCGGAAGCCTAGGAGCCTTTAGCTGTTCTCTTTGGCTAGGCTCTCGGAGTATTTTTGCATTTTGAGGGCCAACAGATACCCGCGCTCTAGGGTCTCCTGTTCGGCGGGGGACCTCTGTCCCTCCGGTTTTAGGGCGATCTCTCTGAGTCTGGTGTCGTCGGCGGTGAACAACAATCTCAACTCGTCATAGGGGCGTGCTTGCCCACGGGCGATGGATTCCTTGACGCTCTTGACGTAGTTGGGATGCAAGCCTCGATTGGCGATGATCCCCTGGACGGTCTCGGCATCGGTGACGTCACCCCAGGTTGGGTGTTGTTCCACTTCCATGCGTCGCTCTTCGGGGATCTCTCGGGCGATCAACTCGGCCAGATGTCGTCCCTTTGTGGAGAGTCCGGGCATGGAGGTTTGGGCGGGGTGAGTCACGGCACCAGCCGTGTTCAGGTGGATGTTCTTTTGGGCTTCGGGACCTAGTTGCAGAAGAGGATTCTCTGAGGGTGGCAGCTTTTTGTAACCGACGGATTGCACAAAAACCTGATACTCGGTTCCCTCAATGTTTGAGTCTTCACCGGGCATGAGCCCTTTTTCGCAGTACTCTCCGCTGCGCTGGCGAACGACTTCGGCCATCTTCTCATCTTTGATGTGGAGCTTTGTGGAGCCTTCACCTGTGGGAGTGAGCTCCATGCTGTTGCCGTCGAAATATCCACCCATCTCGATGACCCGAGCTCGACCGGCTTGCTGAAACTCGAAGACCTCTTGCAAGCTTCTGGGAGTGACAGGAGTGTCAAAGACCCGAAAGGCCGCTTCGGCCGCGGCGATAGCTTTGGGATCGTCCATGGTGGTTTCCAGCACGGCGGAGTGGAAGGTTTCAATAGGCAGTTGGATCTGGGTCGATTCCAGTTTGTCTTTCACGAAGAGGTCTACCTTGAGGCCGGGATGGAGATGCAGAAGCTCCAGGGCACCCTTGATGGCCGACTCACCGCTGCCCACAATGGCCGCGCGCGAACCTTCCGGCAGGGCGGCCATCGTTTGGCGCACAGCCTGGTCTCC
>CAZVVF010000749.1:2035-3143 GCA_964630575.1 uncultured Burkholderiales bacterium
GAAGACCAGCCCGCCTTTGCTTTGGCCTTGGGCCAGAAGCTCTAAGCGCTCCGATTGTCGCAGAGAATCTCCGTCGCGGCCCAATAGGGTGTAGCTCTCAGGCTGTGACTTGGCTAAGTTGTCAAAAATGGGGAGCATTCTGCTGCGCTCCCCTTGTGGTCCAGTCAGTCCGGTGGCCATCACGAGATGCCTGGCTTTGACCTTGTGTCCACGCGTTGTGGTTACGGTGTAGAGCCCATCTTCAAAGGTCACCCCGTTCACCGGTGAGCGCTCTGATAGAAAGGCGTCTTCAAAATCGTTGACCAAAGAATTCGAGAGGCTGGAGAGATGTTCGAACAGCTCGCCTCGGGTTGCGGGAGCGTGCTCATCCTCCACGTCCATGGACTCGGGGGGGACGCCGTGGATCGGCATACCGGTGAGTTCGAGTTGGGAGTCGCGCCCGGCTTTGGCATGGTTGCGGTAGCTGGCGAGTTGACCGTGCAGACTCAGGGGGTGTTGGCGAGTGAATCCTTCATTAAAAAAACCATCCCGCACGAGGTTGGTCAGATTGGCCGAGGTGCGCATGTGGTGAACGGGCTTGGCCGTATTGTCGGAGAACGCTGAACCGGCAAGCTCCGATTCGAAGCAGACCACTCGACCGCCGCGACGAGCGAGTTGGTACGCCGTGCTCAGACCACCGGGGCCCGCGCCTACTACGATGGCATCGGCTACGGGAACTTCTTGGCCGTCTTTATCGGTCTTCATTTCCCAGTTCTGGGCTTTGGCCATGCCGTTGAGCGTGTCTGGCCCAACGTAGAAGTCCACGGGACGGTAGAGTCCGTCACCGCACTGTTGAGGGACCTGGTTCAGGCAGAACTGTTCGTTCTCGAGGTTGCGCAAGGTCGCCATAACTTCAGGGGAGCCAGCCTTGACTCTCCCGGGGCTCCAAGGGCCGATGGCGCCGTTGGAAAAGGCTTGGGATTTGAGGTCGGCCTGGTCCTGAGTCAAGGCCCCCTGTTTGACGGCATCGGCCAGGGCCGCTCGATAGGACTTTTCGTTTCTGATATTGACTTCGGACAGGCGATTTTCGCTGGAGTGAGGAGAATAGTAGACATCCCGAACCGTTTCG
>CAZVVF010000750.1:0-3140 GCA_964630575.1 uncultured Burkholderiales bacterium
TACCCGATCTGGGCGACACCGGAGTAGGCCGCCAAGCGGGTCAGCTCATTTTGAGTCAGAGCAACGAGGTTGCCGATAACGATCGAGAGTATGGCCAGGGCCGCCAAAACCAGCATCAGTTCTTCGCTCAGAACATCTGAGAAGCCGAGCAAGAGGCGCACCGAGGTGGCCAACATCGCCACCTTGGGGACCGTCGAGAGGAAAGCGGCTATGGGGATGGGTGAGCCCTCGTAAGTATCGGGGGCCCACATGTGGAAAGGAGCGGCCGAAAGCTTGAAGGCAAAGGTCCCCAGTATCAGGAGCAAGGCGAAGACGAGGGGCTGAGCGTGACCTTGGTCTACGGCGGACTGCAGTTGGTCATAGCGCGTGCTTCCGCTGGCTCCGAAGGCCCACGAAGCTCCGAAGAGAAAGGTTGCTGAACTCAAGGCTCCCGATAGAAAATACTTGAGACCCGCTTCAGCAGACTTTCGATTGTATCGTCTGAAGCCAGCCAAGACGTAGAGCGGTATGCTCAAGAGTTCGAAGGCCAAGAAGAAGGTGAGCAACTCTTTGGCGTGAGCTACCAAAACGCCACCCAGCGTTGCTGCGATCAGCAGAGCGTAAAACTCCCCTGGTCTTTCCTGTTCCTCGTCGAAGGACTGCCAGGAAATACCGATAGCCAAGAAGGCCAGCAGCAGGATGAGACTGGAAAAGCTTTGGGCCAGAGTGTCGAATTCGAGAACCAGCCCGATCGGTTTCCAGACCGTCGCTGGGCCTTGGGCGAGCCCTCTTAAGAGGGCCAACAGCTGGGACAGAAGCGCCCAGGCTATGGTGGCGATCGCTATGGTGTAGCTGCGGGTCGCGGAGACCTTGACTAGGTCGGCCAGCAGAACTAGGCCAAGACCGATCAGCAAAATCAGAAGAGGTAGAAGTGCGGTCAACATTTAGAAGCCAGACCCTCCCGCCAGACTTTGAACGGTGGACTGAAAGAGCGAGGTCAGTGGCTCTGGGTATACGCCGAAGGTCAAGGTCGTTAGGACCAACATCCCAAAAACGAGCGTCTCGGTAAAATTGGCGTCTCTCATCTCTAGAAGTTTGGGGTTGAGCGGGCCGTAGAATCCGTACTGCACCGCTCTCAAGAGGTAGGTGGTGGTTAGGATCAGGCCACAGATGGCCAGGATGCAGAGCGTTCGATTGGTTTGGAAGAGCCCAATGAAGATAGAGAGCTCCGAGGGGAATCCTGTGAATCCCGGTAGCCCTAAGGAAGCCAGGGCGCCAATGATGAAGAAGGCCGCAAAGCGAGGCGACTGGGCCGCGATCCCGCCCCATTTTCGGAAGTCTCTGGCGTGAGTGACCTCGTAGACCGTGCCGGCCACGCCAAAGAGCAGGGCGGTTATGATGCCGTGGGAGAACATCTGGAATATCGCTCCCGTGAGTCCGTAGATGGCGCCTTGTTCGGTGCGAGAGTTCACGCAGGCCAGGCCCAGAAAGACCATCCCCATGTGAGAGACGCTGGAATAGGCGATCATGACCTTGATGTCGGTCTGACGCAGGGCGCACAGAGCACCGTATATCAGGTTGATGAGCCCGAGAATGGCGAACAGGGGCATCAGGTCGCGAGCCCCTGTCGGAAGCAGTTCGAAGGCGAATCTGAGGATGCCGTAACCGCCCATTTTTAGCAGGACACCGGCCAGCAGCATGGACAGGGGGGTCGGGGCGCAGGAGTGCCCGTCGGGCAGCCAGGTGTGAACGGGGAACAGCCCAGACTCGATACCGAATCCGATGAAGAGAAAAGCGAAGAGGATACGTTGCCAGAACGGACTGAAGGCCACTTCCCGAATGGCCACCAGGTCGAAACTGTTGATGCCAGCGAGAAAGTAGATCCCCATCAGCCCCAGGAGCACAAAGCCGCCGCCCAGTTGCAGGTAGATCAGGAGCTTGGTAGCGGCGCTGTTGCGCGAGATCTGCCTACCCTCTCCACTCTTGTCCGATCCCCATATCCCCACGAGGAAGAACATTGGAATGCTGGCCATCTCGTAAAAGAGGATGAAAAAGAACATGTCGATGGACAGAAAAGTCCCGATGACCCCGCATATGGAGACCAAGGAAAGGGCGTAGAACTCTTTTTCTCGGGTCTTGATGCTGCTGGAGAGCAGCAGGCTTGAGCAGGCGATGATCCCGCTCAGGAGCACCATCGGCAGGGAGAGTCCGTCGACACCGATTTTGTAACTGATTCCCAGGTCGGTGAACCACGGGTAGTCCTCGAGAAAGAGAAAACCACCGTTGGCCAGGTTCGCCAGTTGTTGGGACCCAGTGACGGTGATGATGCCGGAGAGAACCAGCAGGGCAAAGCCTGTTACCACCGCCAGCATCCTGGGCAGTTTGTTGTTGTAGCTCGGCAGAACCACGATGGCTGCTGCCGCTATGAGGGGAAGCCATAGAAAGGCCGAGAGAATCATTCTAGAAGACCTCCGCCTGGGTGTCCTTGGTAGAACTCAAAGATCCGACTCGGAGAGAGCACGAACTCGGGTTGAACTGAAGCGAGCAAAGCGGTGATGAGTAGGATGGATGCAATGATCATGAAGAGATAGTGAGAGACGAGTCCAGAGTGCTCTTTGCGGACTTTCTCTCCCAGCAGAGCGGTCAGGAGGCCGGTGCCTCGGACTCCCCCGTCGATGATGTCGTCATCGAGCCAGGCCGCCACTTTGGAGGCGTTCATCATGGTCTTGGACACCGCCCATGCCCAGGCATGGTCGAGGTAGAATTTTTGTTCCAGGACGCGGTGGAATCCGCCCGTAATTTTGCGGAGTTTGCTCTCCCCGGCGATCGGGTCGCGACCGAAGAAGCTCCAGGATGTCGCTATACCCAGTAGGGCAACAAGGACTCCCGCCACCATGAGGTTGGGCGAGAAGTCGTGGTGGCCTTGGCGGGCGTGATGGATGAGGTCGTGAAAGAAATTGTGTTCACCGGGAAGACCAGCAAAACCAAGCCCGATGGCAAAGAGCGAGAGCACCAGAAGGGGCCCGTACATGAGGGGGGAGACTTCGTGGGGAGGCCCGTCGTGATGGGGAAGGTGCTCTTGCTTGGAGCCTAGGCAGATGTCGGGGTCTCGCCCGGCTTCAGCCAGAGTCTCGTTCCACTCCGGTTCCATTCCGAGGCTG
>CAZVVF010000751.1:0-3126 GCA_964630575.1 uncultured Burkholderiales bacterium
CTCGACGAGATTCGGATCGCCTTCGCCGCTGCGGGAGAGCCGTTTCTGCTGCTCTGGCGAGCCCTCCACGAGAAACCTCACCGATGTTCCAGAAGGCGTGGGGTTGCTCACTCCTGATTGAGCCGCCAACCAGTCGATCATCCAAGGTCGGCGTTTGGACTGGACTGCCATGGCCTGCCCGCTGAGGTAGTTGGACTTTAGCTCACTAGGGCTACCTTGAGCGATCAAGCGACCGGAGTGAATGAAACAGATGTTGTCGCATCGCTCCACCTCATCCATGTAGTGGCTGGTCACCATAACCGTCTTGCCAGACACCGAGAGGTCCACGATCAGCTCCCAGAAGTAGCGCCGCAAGGCAGGGTCGACGGCACCGGTTGGTTCGTCCAAGAAAATGATGTCGGGATCGTGCACCATCGCCACGGCCAATGCCAATCGCTGTCGAACCCCTCCCGGCAGGTCGGCCGCAAATTCATGGCCTGTGCCCTGGAGCTTCGTCAACTCCACCAAGTGATCGATCCGCTCTCGCTTGGCGCGCCCTTCCAGGCCGAAAAGCCCAGCGAAAAAGTCCAGGTTCTCAGCCACGGTGAGGTCTTCATAGAGGCTGAACTTCTGGGCCATGTAGCCCACCCGAGAACGGATGTCTTGGGCCTGAGTTCGGATATCACGCCCCAGCACAACCCCCTCGCCGGAGGTCACTGGTGTGATCCCCAAGAGCATCCGAATGGTGGTGGATTTACCCGCACCATTGGCCCCCAAAAAGCCGAATATGGAACCCTCGGGGATTCGAAAACTCACTTGGTCAACAGCGGTGAAGTCACCAAATTTCTTGGTCAACTTCTGCACATCCACCGAGAGCTTTCTCACGCCGCGCTCTCCAGCTTGGAGATCTTCAGAAAGACATCTTCGATGGAAAAGGGGGAAAGCTCGATCTCAGTGGTGGTCACTCCCCCATCGTCGAGGATCGACTTCAGCCGCTGCAGCAGCTCCTCTTCGAGTGTGGGAACGAAAACGTGGACGCGGTCGCCGAACAGTTCCACATCCTCGATCCCTGGCCGACCCCTGAGAAGCTTGCGAGCCTGCAGTGGCTGGTCGCAATGGACCTCCACCATGTGCCCGGGAACGGACGCCTTGATCTCCTCGGTGGTGCCGATGCGAAGGAACCTTCCTTTGTTGAGCAGAGCAACCCGGTCGAACTGTTCCGCCTCATCCATATAGGGAGTGGAAGCCAGCACACTGACGCCCTCCTTTTGCAGGTCAAAAACCAGGCTCCAGAACTCTCTGCGAGAGACCGGGTCGACCCCCACCGTAGGCTCGTCCATCAACAACAGGTCGGGACTCGGCACCAAGCTGCACAGCAGAGCCAGTTTCTGCTTCATTCCACCGGAGAGTGCCCCGGCCAAGCGGTGACGAAAGGGGGCCAATCCAATAAACTCCAAAAGCTCTTCAAGGGTACGCCTCCCTTTTTTCGCTGGCGGATAGATACCGGCGAAAAAGTCTAAGTTCTCCTGTACACTCAGATCGGTGTAGAGACTGAATCGCTGAGGGATGTAGCCAATGCCAGGAAGAAAGCCCTTCTGTTTGAGAGACTGACCGAACAGCCGAACCTCACCTTCATCGAACTCTAGGACACCAGCCAAAATTCTTAGTAGCGTGGTCTTTCCAGCTCCGTCAGGACCCACCAAGCCAAAGAGCTCACCGCGTTCAAGGTTGAGGTCAAGACCGTCCAAAGCCCGATTTTTAGCGCCGAAAATCTTGACCAGATTGTTGATCGCAACGACGGGATCACTCATCGGCTTTCCCCTGCAAAACCCGTACATCGGCAGGCATCCCCGGTTTGAGCTTCAGCTCTGGATTGTCCACGCGCACCTTCACTCGAAAGACAAGATCGACTCGCTGACGCTCGGTCTGAATAAATCGAGGTGTAAACTCGGCGTTCTCGGAGATCCAGCTCACCTGTCCGTCGATGGATTCTCCGGGGAGCGAATCGACTGTCACACGACAGGGAGTACCGAGTTGGACCGTACCGATCTCAGTTTCTGGCACGAACACAGCCACCCACGGCTTTTCTAGCTCGGCGACGGTGAACACGGCCGGTCCCGCCGCGACCATTTCGCCGCTCTCAAAAGGTCGTGCGGTCACCACACCGGCAACCGGAGAATAGAGTTTGGACTTGCTCAACAGCACCCTCAAAGCTTGAACTTCAGCCTCGGCCTTCTTGACCCGAGCCGCGGCGGATTTGATATCCTCACGACGCGGACCCTCCTGGGCCAGGGAGAGTTGTTGACTCCAGTAGTCGACCTCGGATTGAGCTGCGGCGATCAACTCTGGGCGGGTCCCAGCCAAGAGGTCCTCATAGCTCGCCTTGGCGACCTGATACCCTTGATAGGCGGCCTTGCGGTCCTCTGGCTGATAGCCCGATTCCAACTTGCGCAGATTCTCGTTGGCCGTCTTAAAATTGCCCCTGGCAGATTCCAGCCGGCTTAGAGCTTGGTCTAGCCGTTGGGCTGGAACGGCCCCGGCTCGGTGAAGGGCCTCAAAGCGTTGAGCGTCTGTCTCAGCCGTCTTGAGCTCAAAGCTGGCTGTCTTTTGTTGGGCTCGGGCGGCAGCGACGTCTTCAGCGCGAAAGCCCTTTTTGACTTTTTGGTAGCTCTCTCGTTGCTGCTCCATCCGCGCGCTGGCTTGGGCCAGCTGCTGTGCTGTGGGACCGTTTTGCAGTCGCTCCAAATCCGCTTTGGCCTTGCTCAAACGCGCGCGCTGTGTTTCGATCTCCTGAGGGCGAGAACCAGCTTGGAGCTTTTGCAGCTCTAAACGAGCGCTGGCCCGAACAGCCTCAGCCGCGTCCAGTTTGGCTTGCAGTTCCTGGCTGTCGAGTTGAGCCAAGAGCTGCCCGGCCTCAACCTGGTCGCCCTCCTCCACGTCTAGCACCTCTATTAGACCTGCGCGCTCGAAGCCCAACTTGTGCTCTGTGGCTTCCACCACGCCGGAATAAAACGACGGGACTGGGACGCTCCTGGCCTTGCCCGTGTAGAGAATGATAGCAACGACCAGCAAGACAAAGAGAGGTGCCAAATATTTTAATCTATGAAGATCCACTCTGAGATTATACCACCTGGTCCGTCCTTTTGA
>CAZVVF010000752.1:0-3125 GCA_964630575.1 uncultured Burkholderiales bacterium
ATTCAACAGGGTAAAATTCATGTCTACGGCGGCAACTACGACTTCTATCAGAGCGAAAAGGAGATCCGCTCCGAGCAGCAAGCCGCCGCCCACCGTAGGCAGCAGGTCATGCTCGAAAAGGAAAAAGAGTTCATCGCCCGCTTCAAAGCGCGGGCTTCCCACGCCGCCCAAGTTCAAAGCCGGGTCAAAAAGATCGAACAAATCGAGCTCGTGGAAGCCCCCTCCTCGGAACGCTCTGTGAAGTTTCAGTTTCAAACTCCACCGCGAAGCGGTGATGAAGTCGCAAAATTCATCAACGCCTCCAAAACTTGGACCAAAGCCGATGGCCGAGAAGTCCACGCGCTCAAGGGTGTGAACTGCCTCGTCGAACGTCTCAACAAGCTCGCTGTTGTGGGGGTCAACGGTGCCGGTAAATCGACATTCCTGAAACTGATGGCCAAACAAACCGAGCCGACTTCCGGTGAAGTGAAAGGCGGAGCCTCCCTTGAGATGGGCTACTTCAGCCAGAACTCGCTGGATATCCTCGACCCTGCCTTAACGGTTCTTGAGACTCTCACTGGCGCACTCCCTCACATGAACGACAGTCAAGTGCGCACCCTTTGCGGCTGCTTTCTCTTTAGCGGAGACGAAGCCGACAAAAAGATCTCGGTGCTCTCCGGTGGGGAACGGAGCCGAGTTGTATTAGCCACACTGCTGGGTCGACCGATCAATTTCTTGATCCTCGACGAACCTACCAACCACCTCGACATCCAGTCTCGGGAGATCCTCATGAACGCCCTCAAGGAGTTCGAGGGAACCCTCGTCGTGGTGAGCCACGACCGTCACTTCTTGAAGGAAGTCACCAATCGCACAGCCGTTGTCGATCATGGACAGGTCAGGTTCTTCGAAGGCGGATACGCCGAGTTTCTGGCCTCTCAGCAAGGGGATGTGCGAGCTCGATAGCCAGCATCGGATCCCGCCCGGCAGAGACCGCCGTCGGTCTCAAGCGGGAGTAAGGCTCTCAGGCTAACCCTCTAGAAGCGCTTGCCTGCGCCGATAACGGGGTAGGAAGTGCTCGAGCGTTTGTCGTCTCTCTGGTTGAACAGATTGCGATAGCCGCCCTGGATGTAGAAGTCCTTACCGAACACGTATTTGCCCAAAAGATCCACTTGAGGGTCACTGGTGTTATAGGCGTCCAGGTTCAGCTCGATCTTCTTATTGAACAGACGAGCGTCGGCGCCTATGCCAAACTGAGAGCGAACCAAACCTGCTCGTAAGCGGAACTTGTCCCAGCTTCGCATGGCTTGGATGTTCACCAGATTGTCGTTTCCAATGGAGTCCACCCCGAACTTAGCCCCGTAGGGACCGTCTGGGAGCAGGTAGCCATTCACGTTGGTACTGGCTTGCCCGCGGTCGAGTTCCCACTGTTGCTCCACCTCAGCCCCCAGGAGCTTGCCGTTGGTGACACCCTTGGAGATGGCATCCACGCGTCCCATTACTCGGGCTGCCGAAGCCGAAGCTTGCTTAGCATTGACCACGGTTTCGCGAAGGTCTTTTTGTACCTCGGGGTCGGCGCTGACACTGCGTATGTCGGCAGCGATGCCCTGAATCTCCTCTGAGGTCCTTCGCAGATTGCCCACCGCAGCCACCACATCCTCATTGAGTTCCTGGTTGTCAGCAATGGCTTCAACAGCACGCATGGCCTTCTTGAGGGAAACCGAGGTATCTCGAAGATTCATGACGATGGTGTCGAGATGGGGCTCGTTCTTGGACACCATACGGTTCGCCGCACCGGAGAATTTCTTGAGGTCTTCCCCAACTGTCGCCGCATCGTCCTGGAAGGCTAGCACCGTTTGGTCCACGTGGGTCACAACAGTCTCCAGCGAGTCAGAGAGCCGACTCACCCGATCATTGAGACCCGCCACCATAATCTTGGCGTCGGAGGTCACTCCTTTTAGGTTTCCGGAGATCTCGCGAAAGTTCTCAACAGTCAGCTTGATGTCACTCTGAAATTTTTCATCGGCAACCAGGCCGTTGAGAGCGTCTACCGACTCGCGGAGTTCCCCCATGACTTCGTAACCCTCACGGGCCAAGTCATCGATGGTCACCGGGGTATCTCCCACAACTAGGGAGCCAACAGCCAGCGGCTCTTCACCAGGTTCTACTGGACCGGGCTTGATCTCCATCCAACGGTCACCCAAGAGGTTACCGGTAATGGTGTAAACGTAGTAGGTTCCAGCCGCGTCGGTCTCAGGGTCGCGAGCGCGATAGAGTGCCACATCTTCGCGAGTGACGGTCACGGTGGCCTGAACCTTGTTGTTCTCGGCGAGTTCGAGATTCTTCACATACCCGATAGGTACACCAGCCAAATAGACCGTTGATCGCTCTTGGAGTCCGCCCACCGACTCAAAGAGTATGCGATACTCTGAGCCACCTTGTTTCCCGAATCGGCCGATCTGGGAGATGGACAAAAGGAACAAGAGCCCCGCAACAACGGTCACTATCCCTACTTTAGCTGCTGGATTCAGTTCCATAATACTACCTATCCTACCCTACCCAGAAGAATTAAACCCATGTCCATCCTATATCCTATGATATCGAAGGTCATACTCGAATAGGTCCTTCCATCTCGCCTTCTCGAAACTGAACGACATAAGGGTCATCCGTCTCCTGAAATTCCTTGGGCGTTCCGAAAAATACTGGTAGGCCCTCATGCAGCATAATGATCTTCGTGGCGATCAGATAAGCCCCCTTGAGATCATGAGTGATGACCATCGAGGTGGCGTTCAGTCGACGCTGCAGATCGAGAATCAGTTCGTTGATCACACGACTTATAATCGGGTCGAGACCGGTCGTGGGCTCGTCGTAGAGCACGATATCGGGGTCGGTTGCGATTGTGCGAGCGAAAGAGGCTCGCTTCTGCATACCACCTGAGAGTTGTGAAGGATAGAGATGCTCCATCCCTTCGAGGTCTACAATCGACAGCTTCTCGGCCACGATTCTCTGAATCTCCTCAGCCGGAAGCTTGGTGTGCTCGCGCAGACCGAAGGCAACATTGTCTCCGATTGTCATCGAGTCAAAAAGCGCCCCGTGCTGAAAGCAGAAGCCTATCCTTTGGCGCAGTTTTTCCAACTCTTTGGCGCCCA
>CAZVVF010000753.1:0-3124 GCA_964630575.1 uncultured Burkholderiales bacterium
GCAGCGACAGGCTTCACCATGTTCTTGGCCGAGCGGGCGAGTTTATCGGTGAAGGGTTCGTTGTAGAGGGCTGCTCCGATCTCAACCTTCTCGCCGTAGGTCTCGTGAAGGTCGAAAAACTCACCCAGAGCAACGTTGCACTCAACGGCTTCTTTGGAATTCCAAAACGTGTTGGAACTCGTGACCACGAGGTTGGGTCTATGAGCGGACACCTGCATAAGCCTAGAATAGAGAAGAACCCTGAAAAGTGTCTTAACGAGATGGTAAACTTTAGAATCTCTTAAGCTTCCTCTAAGGGAGTCCTCAAGTCGCAAGCCTAATATGTAAGGAATGAAACTGCTCGTCGCGATTCTAGTCCTCACGACACTTCTGCCGGCTGTTGCTGAATTGCCCTACGCCAAGCATGGCTGGAGCCGAAACGAAGCGGCCGCGCATCTGTTGTCTCGTTTCACCTTTGGACCCCGGCCTGGGGAGCCTGAGAAGGTCGCCGCAATGGGTTTGGAGCGCTGGCTCGATGAGCAACTCCAGGCGACAGCGATGGAGTCTACGTTGACCCAGAAGCTCACCGAGCTACCTCAAGCCTACCGACTGAACACCCCTGAGATGGTCGCGTTGTACCCCCCACCCAATAAGCTAAAAAAGATAGCAAAGGATGAGGGGCTGATGGCAGAAGACGGCACGATAGACCGCGAAGCTCTCAGGAAGTCGCTCAAAGACAAAGGGCTGCGCCCTTACCGGGAACTGGGCGTAACTCTCTTTGCCCAACGATTGGTCCACGCCCGGCACAGCGAAAATGGGCTGCGCGAAGTGCTCACCGATTTCTGGTTCAACCATTTCAACGTCGCCCTCAGCAATAACAGGGCTCGAACCTTTTTGCTAGCCTACGAGCGCGACGCGATACGACCCAACGCGTTGGGCAACTTCCGAACCCTGCTGGAGGCCACCGCCAAACATCCCGCCATGCTGCTGTATCTCGACAACGCCAACTCGAGCGCCAGCAAGGAGTCCAGCACCACGGCCGACCTCAGGATCGATGAGATGGGAATGACCGAGGAGCGGCGCCGAAAACTCCAACAGCGCCTGGGCAAACGCAAGAAGGGTCTCAATGAGAACTACGCCCGTGAACTGATGGAACTCCACACCCTTGGTGTCGACGCGGGATACTCGCAAGAAGACGTCATTGAAGTGGCCAGAGCTTTCACCGGGTGGACCACTCTGGGCGGTCGAACTCTCCAGATCAACGAGAGGCAGAAGCAAATGGCAGAAGCGATGGGCTCCAAAAGCGAGGGGGACTTCCGCTTTGCCTCGATGATGCACGATGCCGGCCCCAAGACCATCCTCGGCAATCACTTCCGCTCGGGTGGAGGGGTAGAAGAAGGAGAACGGGTTCTCACTCTGCTCGCGGATCATCCGAGTACGGCCAATCACATCGCCCAAAAACTGGCCGTTCGCTTCATCAGTGACGATCCCGATCCAACGGACGTCGCCCAAATAGCAAAAGCCTATCGAGACTCGAAGGGAGACATCCCAACGGTGATGCGAGCGATAGCTCAAAGCGACGGATTCTGGGACAAGAGCAATCGAAACGCCAAGATCAAGAGCCCGTTTGAGCTCGTCGTGAGCGCCAATCGAGCCTTGGATGGAGACCTCTACCCCACCCGTCAACTCTACGGCTGGATGGCCAAAATGGGACAACCGCTCTACAACTATCAAGCTCCAACGGGTTTCCCCGACAAAGCCGACTTTTGGGTCAGTTCGGCAACTGTGATCAACCGGGTGAATTTTGCTCTCCAGGCGGCCCGGGGTCGGGTCCCAGGATTCTTCTATCAACCTCGAACCGCGGCTGATGTGGAGAGCGCGGTGAAGGAACTACTGCCCTACAGCGACAGCACAAAGACCCAAGCGACGGTGAAGAGTATGCTGGCCGATTCTGAGAATCTCGTATTGGAGCCAGTCAACAGATTCGAGGCCCGACCCAACCTCGGCGGGAAACTCCCCGGCCAAACCGTGCCCCGTCCCAAAATCTCAGTGAAGCAACAAGACACAGCAACCATGATCGGCTTGATTCTTGGAACACCGGAATTTCAAAGGAGGTAACACGATGTGGACACGACGAGCTTTTCTCAAGGGGGGAGCCTTAGCCGTACTCTCTTGCGGCTGGGGTGGCTTGCCTTCGTTCTTGGCCCGCACAGCGTCTGCCCAAGCACTCTCCTCCAAGAAAACCCTAGTCACCGTGTTTCAGCGCGGTGCTATGGACGGACTGATGGCCGTGCAGCCTCTGGCCGATCCCTCTCTGCAAAAACTCCGCCCTCAACTCCTCTTGCCCCGGCAGGGAGAAGGCTCACTCTTGAACCTGAACGATCAGTTCGGCTTGCACCCTGCCCTCAAGCCTTTGCAGCATCATTTTCGGGAAAAGAATCTGGCCATCGTTCACGGGATTGGCTCCCCCAATGCGACTCGCTCCCACTTTGACGCCCAAGACTACATGGAGTCGGGGATTCTCGACCGTAAAGGGGCCTCTTCGGGCTGGCTCAATCGCGCCTCTGGCCTTTTGGGGCACGAGGCCACACCCTTTCAGAGCGTAGCCATGACAGAATCCACACCAAAGTCCTTTTACGGTGACAACCCAGTTCTCGCGATCTCTTCGTTGGACGACTTCAAGCTCAAAACGACCTCTGTTGAAACCGAAGATAATCTCGAAAAACTCTATCAAAACGCCACCCAACAAGCTCTCAAGCGAAGGGGGAGCGAGGCCTTTGAAGCCGCCGACATCTTGAGCGCCAAGCGCTATCGCGCCTACCGAACTAGCGGTGGCGCGCTCTACCCGAACACCCCACTTGGCCGCTCTCTCAAGCAGATCGCCTTTTTGATCAAGAGCGATGTGGGTCTCGAGATAGCTTTTGCTGAGTCCAACGGTTGGGACACGCATCGTGGTCAAGGGCGACAAAGCGGGGCGTTTGCCCGAAAAGCGACGGATCTCGCGGACTCGATTCACGCCTTTTGGACCGACCTGGCTCAGTATCAGGATCGCGTTGTACTCATGACCATGACCGAATTCGGTCGCACGGTTGCCCAAAACGGATCCGGCGGTACTGACCACGGTCGCGGCTCGGCGATGTTTGTC
>CAZVVF010000754.1:0-3120 GCA_964630575.1 uncultured Burkholderiales bacterium
CAGTCTTTCTGGATCGCATAAGGATCGAGGGGGTTGGTCTCACAGTCGATGGGGTCAACAATCAGCTCAGAGCGACCAACATCGATCTCCCGGGAGGGCGTGGTGAGATCGGTCGATCCGAGCAGTCGATCAGGACACTGGGCTCGCGAAAGACACTGGAGGAACTCAGCCGGATTCCCATCACTCTTCCCTCGGGAGGAACCATCCCGCTCGACAACCTGGCCGATGTCACCGATTCGACCTCCGAGCCCCGGCAGTTGGCCTTGCTCGACGGTCAGCAGGTGGTGGCTTTTTCGGTGGTTCGAAGCACCGGTTCGAGCGTTGTTGACGTTCAGGAAGAGGTGGAAAAGGAGCTGGCTGTCATTCGCGAGTCCAGTTTTTTGCCTCCGGGCACCACGATCGAGCGTATTCGAACGCGAGCCCGCTTTGTGGAAGAATCCTACTTCGCTTCGATTGAGCATCTTGGCCTGGGTGCTCTTTTGGCCATGATCACCATCTGGATTTTCCTCAAAGATTTTCGGGCGGCCGCGATATCGGCTGTGGCCATGCCGATGTCCATGATTCCAACTTTCTTAGTGATGAAGAGCTTGGGATACACCCTCAACAACATGAGCCTTCTGGGGTTGGCCTTGGTGATCGGAATCTTGGTGGACGATGCTATCGTTGAGGTGGAGAATATCGTTCGTCATATCCATATGGGCAAATCGCCCTGGAAGGCGTCTCTCGAGGCCGCCGACGAGATCGGCTTGGCGGTGGTGGGCACGACCTTTTCCATCATTGCCGTTTTTGTCCCGGTTGCCTTCATGGGCGGTATTCCCGGCCAGTTCTTCAAGCAGTTCGGAATGACGGTGTCGGTCGCTGTCTTCTTCTCTCTTCTGGTCGCCCGCTTGATCACGCCTATGATGTGCGCCTACTTCCTCAAGGTTCCGCCAGAGCAAGACGAGAGGGGGTTTTTGATTCGAACCTACGACGCGGCTCTCAAGTGGGCTTTGAAGAACCGGTTGGCCACCTCCATTGTTGCGCTCATGTTTTTCATCTTTGGTCTCTCGCTGTTTCCTCTCATGCCGCAGTCTCTGGTCTCTCAGGTCGACCGGGGTGAGATCACCCTCAGCATGGAGTTGGAGCCAGGCACAACGCTGAGGGAGACGACTGAAGCGTCCCTGGAGATCTCACAGATCTTGCAAGACTATCCTGGGGTGGAGACCGTTTTTGTCTCCATTGGAACTCCCACCACAGGGGGACCCGGTAACAGCGGAAGTTCAGGAACTGTGAATAAGGCGACCTTCTACGGGGTGCTGGCCCCTCGCGGAGAGCGCGAGCACAGTCAACAGCAACTCGAGGAGATTCTGCGGGATCAGGTTAAGGTGGTACCGGGGGCCCGGACCCGCTTTGGCGCTACCGAAGGTCTATCGGGGGCCCTCACCGTGCTGCTGGCCTCGGACAACGCTTCCTCGCTCTCGCGCTACTCGGATGTTCTGGTTCAAGGGATGCGCGAACTTCCTATCCTCTTCGATGTGCAGTCGTCGGCGGCTTTAGCCCGACCGGAACTGCTAGTGGTGCCGGACGCCAGTCGCGCGGCCGAACTCGGGGTTACGGTGGCCTCCATTGCTCGCACCGTTCAGATCTCAACGATCGGGGAGCAGGAGCAAAATCTTGCGAAGTTCGATCTCCCGAGCCGACAGATCGGAATTCGGGTTCAACTGGCTCCGGAGGCGCGGGGGACTATCGAAACTCTGTCTCAAGTTAAGATCCCAACGGCCAGTGGCCAAGCGGTGCCGTTGCGCAATCTTGCCGAGATCGGATACGGGTTCGGACCTTCGCAGATCGACCGCTATGATCGTCAGCGTCAGGTGCAGATTCAGGCCAATCTGGGTGAGGGTGTCGCTCTAGGGCAAGCTCTGGAGGCTGTCAAACAGCTCCCTGCCTACAAGGCTATGCCGAGTGATGTGGTCGAACGCCCCGCCGGCGATGCCGAGATCCAGAAGGATGTGTTCGCGGGGTTCGCCTTTGCAATGGGATCCGCGGTCTTGCTCATTTACGCCGTTCTGGTGCTTCTCTACAACGATTTTTTCCATCCCCTCACTATCATGCTGAGCCTGCCGCTCTCTATTGGCGGAGCTCTGATCGCTCTGGTTCTGTGCCAGGAATCCTTGGGTCTTTACGCCCTCATTGGGATCGTCATGCTGATGGGGCTGGCGATCAAAAACTCTATTCTCTTGGTGGATTACTGCATCATGGCAGAAGCGGCTGGAACTCCTCGCGACCAGGCTGTGGTGGAGTCGGGAGAGGCTAGGATGCGCCCGATCCTCATGACCACCGTGGCTATGATCGCCGGGATGCTCCCTATTGCGCTGGGCATAGGGGCTGGCGCGGAAATCCGTCAAGCGATGGCCATCGCGGTGATCGGGGGACTCATTACGAGCACCTTTTTGACCTTGATTGTGGTGCCAGTGGTGCACACCTACATCGACGATTTGGAGCAGTTCGTTCTGCGCTACGGGTTGGGCGCTCTGCACAAGAACCGAGAGCACTAGAAGGCCACGAGGCCACTGTGGTAAGATCGCTCATTTGGTGAGCTTGGTAGCTTTTTAGCCTCTTTTCAGATTGGATGGCTAGGATTGCCCTATCAAGATAATTCACTGCTCTAACCTTGTACGAGCAGAAATGCAGGAGAACAAATGAGAATCCAGTCGAGTCAACTTAAGGGTTTTTCCCCCCAATACAAATCCCTGGCCAAAGCCCACCAGCAGAACGAAGCTGCCACGACCCAAGAGGCCCCGGCCGACAAGGTCACCTTTAGTAATGATGTCAAGCGTGCCGTGCTTCCGATCGTGGGCATGGGTGTCGCGATGACCGGTATGATGGCAGGTGCTCAGGCGAGCAATCCCGTGCTTATGCTCGGCTCTATGTTTGGTGGTATGGCGATTATGGTCGCTGGCATAGCCTCTTAGCTCGCCTCCATAACGCGCTTGGGCGCCCCGCTTGTAGAGGCTAGGTGTTTTCTCGGTGGCGAAGGCTTCGCCTCAAATCCCTCCGAAATTCTCCAACCTCGTGCCTAGCCATCAACAAAACTACGAAACTTGGAACAACGCCTACGACTGGTCTCGCTACCAGGGCGAG
>CAZVVF010000755.1:0-3112 GCA_964630575.1 uncultured Burkholderiales bacterium
GACTCATTTGGAGTCCAAGGGGGCACTCGATCCTAGCGGTCGTGCTGAGGGCTGGTCCTTTCGCTTTCTTTTGCCGAATCGCTGGGGCCACGCTCGCTTTACCTTCCACAATCTTCCGGGTGAAGAGCGAGTCGTGTTGGCCTTGAGTCCGTTTGCTGCCGAAGGCAGTGCCCTGGACAAGATGCTGCAAGAGGGACAAGCCGGGTTTGTCGAGCAGCAGTGGAAGGTAGAGATGGAGCGTCAACCGTCGCTCAGTCACGGATTTCAGGATTCCTCGGTCGTGATCGAGACTTGGATCAACCAAGGCAAGAAGGTGGAGCTTTCAGGCACAGTCGTGCTGCGCGCCATCACCCCACCTTTAGGAAAGGCTCGATGGGAGCTGTTGGACCGTCCTGGTAGCAAAAAGAGTCTTTACACCCTTCTCATCGAATGACACATTATGCCGAATAAAGCCCTACAACTCTATGAGAGTACGCGTCCCCTCGAATCCCTGGAGAGCTTTATTTTTCGTACAGCTCAACGGGTCAGTCGTGGCGAAAAGCGCCAGATGACTCTTCGCGAGGTCTCCAACAAAGATGGTGGCCTGGAGTTTTCTTACGAGGTGGACCAGAAGTCGGCCGTTCAGCCTGAAGAATGGGGCGCTGTGGGTGGTTTTGCTGTAGCAGCGGCGCTCGCCGTTCGAGCTTTGGTCACGCGAAAGTCCACTCATATCATCAACGCGGTTCAGGCCGCTTCTCTCGCTCTGGCTTTCGGTGGAAGAGAGTTGCCACGGCTCTCTCGCAGGGTCAAAGAGACCGGAAAGACCGAGCACGCTCTGTTGGGATTGCGGGGCGGTCAGCTGTACTTTAAAGTCGGCGGAGAAGAGGTTTGGGTCGACCTGGCACCGGTTGTCTCTCTGACCATTCGAACCTTTCGCTTTCATTGGAAAGAAGCGCCCCCGAGCCTGTATTACGCTCAGATCGAAATGCAGGATGGACGACTCTTGACGGTGGCTGAGAGCACGGAGAGCGTCACCGCGAGACGGTTGATCCATCAGTTGGTGAAGCCCGTCCCCGTGGAACTCAATTTTCAGAATATCGATCTCTATCGTGAGGGGGACAAGGTGACCTGGGAGTTGGGGCCTCGTTTGGTCGAGCCGGCTTTGAACTGAATCGGTCGCGAATTCTCGTGCATGGAGGAATGCGGCGGGATTGGCTTCAACTCATGTCTATTCGGGGTTACCCGGTAATTGTGGTAAGGTAAGAGATGTGTCAAGTTCAGTAGTAGCAAATACCTGGGCGGGCGAGCTTAGTCGACTTTCAGAGAGGCTGGCTCAAACCGTCAAGGGGGAGCCCTCCACCCTTTTGAGGAGGGCTCAGTCTGGCGATTCTCTCGCCATCGAACGGCTGATCGAACTGTATCAGGACACGATCTACTCAATGGCCGTCTCTTTCACGAGAAACCCGCATCAGGCGGAAGACCTGGCTCAAGAGGCCTGGATTAAGATTCTTCGAGGGCTACCGAGGTTCCGTCACGACTCCAAGTTTAGCACTTGGATCTACAGAGTCACCATGAACACGTTTCTGAACGCGAATCGCGCCACGAAGCGCGAGCAGGAGATCGTGGGGGACTTGCCCGCAAACGAATTGAGCGGTGCGGATGAGGGGGCACGGGTCGAAACGGCCCTGGATGTTCAGGATGCGATGAGAGCGATACCGGCTGAGTTTCGCTCTGTTGTCTTGCTTCGCTATGTGGCGGATCTCTCGTACAAGGAGATCGCTCTGGTGCTCGAGTTGCCTCTGGGGACGGTTCAGTCAAGGCTCCGCAGGGCTCTCGACAAGCTCGGTTCGCGCCTCGGTCATCAGGGGTATTCCCGGCCAGATTAACAAAGTCTGTGATGACTAGGATCCGGTTTCTCCCTCTTTTTCTACCTCTTTTACTTCTTGCTTTTAGTTTTTGGAAAGCGGGATTGCATACGCTCTATGTTGAGGCGCAGGCCGTTGAACGGCGGGCTGTCGCCGCTCAGTCCAGGTTGGACACCCTTCAGGCTCTCTCTGTGGCCTCTCGCATAGATTCTCAGAAGTACGAGAATCTGGTTCTCGAATTTTCCGAACTCACCGGACTTCCGTTGGATTCGGAGTACGCGGTGTCCAAGGGGGAGGTCTCCGCCCGAGTGGCTCGGTTTGTGGATGCCGTGGTGGAGGGATTGCACGACGAGGAATTTGCCGGACTTGTGGACGAGAGAGCCTATCTCTTGTTTCAGAGCGTGACACCGGGTCAACGTCAAGTCGTTGAGCCTTTCTTGTTGGTCGATTTTGAGCTCAATCTGAAGGGACGTTTCTTTGCTGTCCCTCGGTTCTTGAGTCTGTTGAGCCGGATTGCAGCCGATCAGAGGTGCGCCATCTCTATTGGGGTCTTGGAGGTCGCTCGTGTCTCGGAGTTGGCCAACACGGGAGAGCTTGTCGTGACCCTTCCGCTGAGAGCTTATTTTCTTGAGCGCTGACCGCGGCGAAAAGCTCTCTTCTGACCCGTCCTTTATCGAATCTCTGTTCTGGGGCGGTATCGAAGTCAGTTCTTTCGCGTTTCTCTTCTTGTCGCCGTATTTGGGGGAGGAGGCTGTCCGGTTGGGATGGGTGTCCTTGGTTTTGTGGCGCGTGATGGCTGTGTCGGGCAGGTTGTTCTATGATCGCAACCTCTCTGGGTCAGCGGTTTCTCGGGCTCGATTGGTGACGACGGCGTGTTTGTACGGACTGCCGTTTTGGACCGCTTCTCTATTTTTTCCGCTCCGTGCGGGTCAGGTTGAGGTGATCGGGCAGTCCTTGCTGCTCTTTTTGCTCTCAGTCTTGCTGTGCTACGCTCTGTCTTTTCTAAGAACCCACTGGTTGCCCGGTCTGGCCTCTGTGCTGACCTTTCTGTGGTTTCAGCAAGGTGTTCCCTGGGGGCTTTCTTATGCCCCTTTGCTCTTGGGGGTTGTGCCGTTTTTTTGGCCGAAAAGAGATGGGGGCGGGCGTGGCTTTGACGAGAACGCCGTGTCGGTGGGGGTCTTTCTGGCCTCGGCGGGATGGGCCCTGAGCCTCTGCTTGGGGGCTCTGGGGCAACCCTTTGGATTGACTCCTCTGTCTCGGGCAATTCT
>CAZVVF010000756.1:0-3110 GCA_964630575.1 uncultured Burkholderiales bacterium
AACCCCGATCGCGACCCCTGGATCGGGTTCAGAAGAGGTTCAGACGTTAGGTTCGTGATCCGGCCAGCTCTAGACTCTTAAATCATAGAGTGACAGGCGGTCAGCCTTCGACGAAGCCGTGTTGCTCTGTGCTCGAGTTTTTCACGCCCGCCGGAAGTCAGTCTACGGTTGCGTAGACCACCTTCCACTAGGATGAGTGCCGAGCGGTAGTCTTTCTGTCCGTGCTCAAGCCACTTGGCGAGCTCCACGGTCGCTTCGAGATTGGCTGGGTATTGAGTTATCGTTCGCCGCCATAGAAGAGCCGCTCGGTCGAGGAGCCTCCGCCGTTTCAACTCGCGAGCCCAATGGATGAGACCCTTTTCACGAGCTTCTTTGCTGAGGCGGCTATCGCTGAGTGAGCGCCTAAAGAGACGATCGCTGCGTTCGGCAAAATCGAGCTTTGCCCACAGTCGCGCGAGGCCGAGGGTAAGGTGTGGGTCCTCGTGGTCCTCTTCCTCGGACATCAAAAGGTTGAGGTGCGAACAGAGCGCCACCATGGCCAAGAGATCGCGACGATTGTGCTCAACGACCCCTTTGAGAGGAACCGGGTTGCGGTCTCTGAGAAAGTCAAAAAAGAGACTGGGTATCATCCACCCTGGCACATCCTGATGTCTCGGTGCCCCTAAGACGCGGTGTTCTAGAGTCTCGAGCCTGCAGTCTGGGAGGTCGCAAAACCCCCAGATTCGGCGACTGAGGTGGAGCAGGTCCAAGTGGTTTCGGTCTTGGAAAGGTTCCGGCAGGCGATGCATCCCGAACCGAGTGGCGAGGAGCTGAGCGTCGAAGCTGCGACCATTGAAACTCACCAACGATGTTCGGGGAGCCAAGCGCTTGGAAAAGTGGGCAAGCAGTGCTGGCTCGTCGCTATGGTCTCGCATCAGAAGCTGCTCCGTCACGAATTCATGACCTTCGAAGAAACCGATACCAACCAGAAAGGCATAGGTCCCCGAGCCACCGGCAAGGCCGGTTGTCTCCGTATCGAAAAAGACAGAGCTCGCCATATCGAAACGGTCTAGACCTTGATAGAGCTTGCTCAGAGTGCGAACAGGCATTTCTAGGCAACCGTGGAGCGTGACGCTTCCGTAAGACTGGGTCAGCGGATATCGCCGACGAATAATCAGCAGGTCACCGGAACCAGTCGGTTCCATCTGCCCTTCGAGGACCGAGCAGAGTCTAAGCTGACCTCGGTCAGTACTGGTCGCTTGCGGGGGCCGGGCTTGCTGGCCTTGCGGGGTGCCCCGTGCCGACGTCTTCTTGAGAAGCGCGAGTTTCGTGGAAAGGTTTTTCAACCTCGCAGGGCTCCATCGACCCGCTCCTTCATGGCATCGAGCGTTTGCAGAGTCTCGCGAGTCTGGGCAAAGGCCGCGTGGAGTTTATGGAGGTCCCCCTGGCCCACCGCGGTGTGCATCTCCATAAGATCGGCGAAATACTGACTCAGTCCCTGAGCAAAATAACGCAGATAGCTGTCTAGAACATCATCCTTGCCCATCAGCGGAAGCAGCTTTTGGCTAAAGAGTTTGCGCTGACGATCGACATCGGCGATCAAAAGGCTGAGAGCCTCGCTGGCATCCTTTCTGCTGGTGACATTGCGGTCGAGCCCATCGACCATATTCTCCAACAGGTCGATGGCCCGCGGCGAAACAGTCGTGACCGTCTGGCCCCCCTCTTGCTGGTCGGTGTTGATCTCGCTGAAGGTTTGCATCTTCTGAATCACAGCAGGCAGGTTCGCCCCGCAACTTGAGCAGACACGGCGAGTCGGTTCATTATTAGCACCGCAACGCATGCATCGAACCAGCTTGGCCGCCGACCCCTGGGATGCGAGCCTGGTTCGTATGGCCCGGCTGAGGTTGGCCAAGTGAGGCAACGTTGAAACGATGCCTTGCCAGCGGCTATCCAGACCGTGCCAGTCGTCCTGCTCCAGATTCTCCAGCATCCCTATGAAGGCGCTTCGGTGGAGTGGAAGCAGGTCATAAAACTCGCGCGAGATCGGATCGTTGGCGTGTTCGACCGACTTGATCAGCTCTTCGACCTTCTCCAACTGCTTGTGGAATTCGTCGGCCAAAACACTCTTGCTGACCTCGCCGCGCTTAACCTGTTCCTTGAGGCCCACGATGACTTCAAGCCCGGGCAGCTCCCGGTAAGGGGCCATATATTCGGCCATAGCCTTGAGACTGACCTCAACGGCCCGTTGCAAGTCTTCTACGCTCTTGGTGAGCGACAGCCAGAGCTCATCAGGACTCGATAGCAACTCGGGACCTCGAAGGGTGGCTAACTTCTCGTTGGCCTCTCCCCTACTCTCCAGGCAGGCCGAAAGAAGATCTTGAGTGACCCCATCGGCCACTTCCGCATCGCTCAACAAAGGATTGTTCAAGAGATTTTGGGCCTGGCTCAAAACAAAGTCCCAGATGTAAAAGATCTGAGAGACCTGCTCCGTGACCCAAGCGTCGGGTATCTCATCCGTTGGATTGAGCGCCATATAGGCTCTGAGCCGCAGCCACTCTTCCAGCGGTCGAAACGTGCTGTAGCGAACCGAGGAGCTGGCCAACTCTTCGGCCTTCTGAAGCTGCTGGTTCAGGACACTGCTAGAACTCCCAATAAGCTTGAGACCATCCTCTAAGGCCTGTGAGTCCTCTTGTTCAAAGAAGATGGCCAGAGCCCCATAACCGGTCCTGAGCCCCTGGAGGCCTTGGTTCAGGCCGCTGGCCAGGTCGTCGGGAATCTCGTGAAGCTTCGGGAGCAGAGCGACCAACCGCTCAACCTTGTGCAACTCCGGCATCAGCGACGGAAAGCGCTCGCGGAGTCGATCTTGGGGAAGCTGCTTCTCAAGAACCTTGACACCGGCCTTTATGAAAGAGTCATACGCCGGCACGGGGCTGTAGATAGGCTGATTCTGCGCTTGTCTACTGAACTCGGCAAAGTACTCTAGGCAGCGGATTCTGGAGGTCAAAAAGCTCTGCAGACGCTCCTTGAGTATCAGCTGTTTCCCGCCCATGGCAGCATCTTGCAACTTCTGCAGGGCCTGCAGACTAAAGTCCATTTCCTGGGCGCAGAGTTCGAGCTTTTGGCGTCCCTCG
>CAZVVF010000757.1:0-3107 GCA_964630575.1 uncultured Burkholderiales bacterium
AGGTGCTCTACCACAAGGCCTCCAGAAGACGACTGCAAGATGTTGTCACTTGCAGTCGCCACGGTGTGTAGCTGGACCAAGCTGGACGGACCCTGAAGCCGAATTCTGACTTTGGGCTTCTCTCGGCTCCTGAGTTTGAGGCTCTCTTCGAGGACCGACCCGAATGTGTGAGGAGAACGCTGGAGGTCGCTGAGCGGTGTGAGTTTCGTCTGAGCGATCTTCACTATCGCTTCCCAGATGAGCCGCTCCCCGAGGGGAGTAGCTCGGCTGAGTGGTTGCGAGAATTGACCTTCACAGGAGCTGAGAAGCGCTATCCTGAGGGTCTCCCCAAGTCGGTTCGCCAGCAGCTCGAGAAGGAGCTTCAGCTGATAACAAAGCTCGACTATGTGGGCTACTTTCTTACCATGTACGAGATCGTGGGCTACTGCCGCGACAACGGCATTCTCTGTCAGGGGCGGGGATCGGCTGCCAATTCAGCGGTCTGTTTCTGTTTGGGTATCACCGCTGTGGATCCGATCAAGCTCGGCCTTCTCTTTGAGCGATTTATCTCTGAGGAGCGAGCCGAACCTCCCGATATCGACCTCGATATCACCCATCAGCGAAGAGAGGAGGTCATCTCTTGGGTCTACCAGCGTTACGGCCGAGAGAAGGCCGCAATGCTGTGCAACGTGGTGCGTTACCGGCCTCGATCGGCTGTTCGGGAGATCGGCAAGGTGCTCAGAGTAGAGGTCCCTGTGATAGAGCGTTTGGCCCGTTTGCTCACGGGCTTTTCGGCCACCCTGGAGGAGCCGATCTTGGAAGCGGCAGGTCTGCCCTCGGATGCCCCGTTGTATCGCACGCTGCTGGAATTGGTCAATGAAATCCAACACTTCCCGCGCCACCTTTCCATTCATCCGGGAGGGTTTCTCTTGGGGGCAGACCCGGTTTGTGAACTGGTGCCCATCGAGAATGCGACGATGGACGGCCGTACGGTTATTCAGTGGGATAAGTACGATGTTGAGAACTTGGGTCTCTTCAAGGTGGACCTCTTGGGGTTGGGGGCTCTGACCCATCTTTCTCGGGGCTTTGAACTGCTGGCGACCCACCGTGGTCTTCACCTCTCTATGGCGACCTTGCCAGTGGACGACCCAGCCACCTTCGCTATGCTCAGTAGCGGAGACTCCGTGGGGGTTTTTCAGATAGAGAGCCGAGCCCAGATGGCTATGCTTCCCACCATGCAGCCTCGCTGTTTTTACGATCTCGTTGTGCAGGTTGCTATCGTGAGGCCAGGTCCCATCACTGGGGGGATGGTCAATCCCTATCTTCGTCGCCGATCGGGCGAGGAGGAGATCGCGTACCCTCACCCCAGCCTCATCCCCATTTTGGAGAAGACCCTGGGCATACCGCTCTTTCAAGAGCAGGTCATGAAGCTCGCTGTGGTCGCGGCGGATTACACTCCGGGTGAGGCCGATCAGCTTCGTCGAGACATGGGGGCCTGGCAGTCCCAAGGAAAACTGGAACGGCATCGGGAGCAACTGATCGAGCGCATGGTGGCCAAGGGGATCGAATTGGAGTTCGCCGAGCGAGTGTTCGACCAGATCAAGGGGTTTGGGGAGTACGGTTTTCCGGAGAGCCACGCGGCCTCCTTCGCTCTTATTACCTACGCGACGTCCTATCTGCGATGCCACTACCCGGCGGAGTTTACCTGCGCTCTTCTCAATTCGCTCCCAATGGGATTCTATTCTGCCTCGACTCTTCTTGAGGACGCTCGCCGAAGGGGAGTGAAGGTCTTGCCCTTTTGTGTCGAGCGAAGTGAATGGGAGTGCACCCTGGAGCCGCTGGGCTCCACTGGAGCGGAACAGCTGAGTCTTTTTGAGGACCTCCGCCAAGAGAGTTCTCCCTCTCATACTGAGGGCGTCGACCACCCGTTTGCCATTCGGATGGGGTTGAAGTTTCTCAAGGGTTTTCCTCACGAGTGTGCTCGGCGTATTTTGAGCGGTCGACCCTATCGCTCGGTGCGGGACCTTACTGTGAGAGCTTCACTCGACCGACGGGTTTTGGAAATATTGGCTTCGAGTGGGTCTCTGGGTTGCTATGGACGCAACCGTCGTAGCGAACTCTGGGCCACTGAAACGCATCTAGAGGCACGGCGCCACCCTCTCTTGAGCGGGTGGGAGGAGTCGGGTCGTGAATTCCCAGGACTCAGCCGCGATGAAACAGTGGTTTGGGACTATGAGGGGGCTGCTCTTTCCCCCACGGGTCATCCCCTGGAGAGTTTGCGACCTTACTTGAAATCTCGAGGATTTCCTGATGCTCAAACCGTGCAGCGAACTCCCCACGGAAGGTGGATCAAGTACGCGGCCCTGGTGATCTGTCGCCAACGCCCTGCGACAGCTAAGGGTACGGTTTTTTTTACCTTGGAAGACGAGACTGGGTTCGTCAACGTTATCGTCTGGTCCAAGGTCTTCGATGAACACTTCGTGCTCGCTCGTTCGGCCTCGTTCTTAGCCGTCGAAGGACAGGTCCAGAACGCTCGTGGCGTGGTTCATCTGGTGGCCAAGAAGCTCTATCGACCGGAACTAGGGTTACCCGTGAAGGTGGGCAGTCGCAATTTTCACTGAGGTTCGCTCAAGGACCGCTATCAACCGGATTTGACCTCGCCCACGACATAGCCCCGTCGGTCAAAGAGTTTGATCTGAGCATCGCCGTCGGCTGAAAGAGAGATGCTCACGCGCAAGCTTCCATCGTTGTCGTGTAGGCGAATGGCAGCGTTCTCGGCCTTGTCGAATCCGACCTCGACCTTGGAACTCCCACTGCCCTTGAGCGAGAGAGTGGGTTCCTCGCTGGATTTGTCCAGGTCGAGGTTGACCTTCATCTTTCCATTCTTGACAAAGGCCAGAGTAGGGGACTGGTCGGGGTCGAGTCCCAGCAGCAGTCCGACCTTCTCTTTGTCATCGTGGAAGGTGAGCGCTACGGCACCGCCGCCTGCGCACTGCAGCTGAGCCCGCGCGTGACCCTCGACATCGGTGAGGACGAACTTGTTGGCGCGAATCTCATCTTTGGGAGGCTTGTAAGGATCTGGTTTTGCGACCTCTATAATGAGATGCTGGGTTCCGGATTTTTTTCTT
>CAZVVF010000758.1:0-3097 GCA_964630575.1 uncultured Burkholderiales bacterium
CTTTCGCTGCCGACCTCGTCGTGATGACTTCCCACGGAAAGTCAAATCTTGAGCGTTGGGTCATGGGAACCACCGCCGAGAATTTTGCTCGCCGTTGCCCTTGTCCCGTTCTGGTGACGAGAAGCGGAAAGCCTTTTGAAGTGCCCTTAGGCAAAAAGGTGATGGTCGCTCTCGACGGTAGTAAACTCGCCGAGAAGGTACTCCCGATAGCGGCGGCCATGGTCAAACGTGCTCAGGGCGAACTCATTCTCTTTCGCTCCAATTCGCAACAGTCCAAGCTCAGTTTCGAATACGCCACGCACGACATCTACCCGCCTGCATCGGATGTTCAGTTTCGCAAGAAATCTCTAGAACTGGCCCAAGAGTATCTGGAAAAGACCGCCGAAGCCGTCAGGAAAGAATACTCCGGGTTTCAAGTCTCAACGGCATTCTCGGAACTGCCGGCCGCCGAAGCCATCTTAAACGAGGCTGAGCAGCAAGGGGTCGACCTGTTAGCGATGACCTCACACGGTGCTACGGGACCTGGCAAATGGTTCTTCGGCAGTGATGCCGAGAGGGTTCTCCGTCACGCCACTCGGCCGATTCTTATTGTGCGGAGTGATTGGGAAGCCTCCGAATCCACCTAACCTCAACCCTGAGAGAAGCAACAACGCACAAGCCGGGCTCCTCTGGAACCCGGCTTGTCTGCGATAGGCGCTCTCGCTCAGCCGCTCAGCGCGGCCTGGTCAGCGATTGTTCTATTCGCGAAAGGCGGTGATGGAACCGGTGTTGGGGTTCATATCAAACTCGGTTTTCTCGCCATTGACCACGCTCGTGAAGGTGGGGTTGGAGGAGCGAGACTCATCGTACTGCTTGTACTCAAAAGAAACGAAGTTTTGGTCATCCTTGATGGCGGTAAAAGTGGTTGGCTTTCCGCTCTCAACGTCGTATTTGAGCTCTGCGCTGGAGAACTTCTTACCCACGTCGTAGCCGACATCGAGGGAACGGTCGACAACCACAACACTTCCAGGCTCACGGTCGAAATCAATGTCACTGCCGTCGAACGATGCCAATTGCTCTCCAAGGTTGGCGAAGGCGTCCGAGACCAAACTCTCCGTGCGAGACGCCTGAGCAAACTTGTGCCCTTCTTTAGCGCTTGAAAGTTGGGGTCTGCTGTTGAGTTTGGGTAGAGATTGAAGATTCATTTTTGTCGCTCCGAATAACATATTTGGTTGAGATTTCTCTCGTGTTCCTGCAACTCCATAAAAGCCCGAGAGCGTCATGGAAACGTTAATTGGGACACACGGACAAGCTCTTTCTGTCGCCTGTTCCGTGTTAAAGGCTCGCCTTGGAGCCGCTGACATCGCCACCTAGTGAGTCGCGAACCTTCTCCATTCTGAGCTGCAGCAGGAAGACTTCGTTCTGGTAGGCAGCAGGGAGTTGCTTGAGTTCAGGGAGTTCGGCCTCCAACTCCGTCAATTTGTCCAGCCTCTCCTCATCGCTCAAATCGCTCTCATTGAGTTCGATCGCTTGCAGGATATCCTGACGCTTAAACAGCTTGCGCTTGAGCATCCAGCCGTAGAACGGTGGGAGAAAGCGCACCAGCGGGAGCAAGAGAGTGAGAAACGGTAGAAGCAGGATCAGAAGTCGGTCCACCGTCGCGGCCCAGAAGAAGGGCAAGTGCCGAAAGAAGAAGGAGGGACCGTTCTTGTAGAAGTTGTCCGCCTCTGGAACCAGTGGAAGCGACACCAAGCGCGGAGATGGAAACTCCCCGTAGGACTGAAAAGCACCCGCGCCCTGATGAATCTCTCGGGCGGTCTGAAGGAACAGGGTGACCAGGGCGTAGTGAAAGTTCTCGGAGACAACCAGATTAGCGGCTGAAGCCAGAAGCTGTTTGTCGTCCGGCGGAATGTCGTCGGCCAGATCGAGCATTCCGGCGTACAGGGTGACGTGGGAGAGCGAGGAGTGATAACGAGCGTAGGCTTGAACTCGGCGAAAGTTAGCGATCTGAATGCCAGGCGTTTCGGCCAGAGTTCGGATCGCTTCCACCGAAGGGGAGCCCACAAAAAAAGCGGCATCGATCTCGCCTGCGATCAGCTTATCCTTGGCCTCCTGGCGACCCAGCTAAAGGGTTTTCAACTTTCCCCTCATCTTGGTGTCATCGAGTACCGTGAGGACCACCTCGCGAGTTCCACTGTCGGTGTCTCCGATAGCCACCGACTTGCCGAAGAGTTCCGTCACGTGTTCCACCGGCTTCTCGGTTCTCGTGAAGAGCCAAAGAGGCTCCAGGAAGGTACTCCCGAGCGCCTGCAGATTGTCGTTTTGAGAACCCAGTCCGCTCTGGACAAAACCGATATCGGCCTTGCCTTCACGCAAAAGGCGAAGGTTCTCTAAGGACCCGCCCGTTTCAAGGACTTTGACGTCCAGCCCCTTGACCGCGAGCTTGGCTGCGTATTGCTGGGCAAAGCGAAAGTAGGCACCGCCCTTGGGTCCGGCCGCCAAGGTCACCGAGCGAGGGGGACCTGCTTTGACCCGTCCACCGAACCAGGACATCAGAGCGAGCACCCCGGCAACAAGACTCACGACCAGAAGTATTTCTCTCCGTCGATGAGAGAGCTTGGCAACAAAGGAGCGCTTGGGGGTCATGAGCGCTTCCAAGCCTGCCACGGTCCTTCCTTGCCCTGGTCGTCGAACTCACGAAACAGCCCGGTGGAAACCTCCAGTTCCAGGGCGGCTTCTAGGCTCTTATCAAAGGCCAGTAGAGTGGCCAGGGGGACTCTGAAAAGCTCATCGTCGGGTACCTCCGGACCTGGTCCCGAGAACATCTCCCATTCCCCTTCCTCCCAGCGAACCAACTCACTGATAGCGTAGCCTTGAAGCGCGTCGAGATTGGTGATGACACTCGTGTCAGCTGGAATACTGTAGGGCCAGTTCCCATCGAGCCATTGCCAGACCTTATGCTTATCCGGGTTGAAAGGCTCCATCATTGGCGGAATGTCTATGGTCGCTCGGTCGGGTTCGGGCAAGACTTGCATCAGTTTGATCTCCGAACGGTCGTAGTAGTCCAGAGCGCCCAACGCCATTCGCCCAGACCAAGACGGGTGAACCGGCCCCAGTG
>CAZVVF010000759.1:0-3096 GCA_964630575.1 uncultured Burkholderiales bacterium
CCACGGGATGACCAGAGACCAACTTGGTCTTCACACTGGGGCCTGACTTTATGGATTCCTTTACCGTTTGCAGGTACTGCTCTGCGATCTTCTCGCAATCGGCCTGCATATTGTAGAAGGCTAAGCCGCCATACTCCACGGACCCGATGGGGAAGTCGCTCACCCGCAATAACAAAATCTCTGCGTCTTGAGGATCGGCCAGGTCGGCTGCCAGCACGAGGGCCTTCTCTGCTGTGTCTGACCCATCTAAAGGCACGACTATCTTCTTAAACATGATTTCACCTCGCGTAGATTCTACGAAACAACCTCCCGAGCCTCACTGATCTAGATCATCATGGCTCGAAGCGACAAGCCTGATCCCTCAAACAGCTGAGGTTTCACTTTGGCTTTTACTCTGGGCGCGGCGCTTGCCAGAGACAAAGAAGAGTAGGCAGCCGAGGGCCAGTAGGGGAGTGCTGCGGAGAAACCCACCCCACAGAGCTTCCCTCGCTGCTTGACCGTCTAGCTGACTCCAGCCCAAGGGAGTGAGGTCGTGGGGGCTGGCGCGATAGTAGAATTTTTGCAACTCACCGTGGGCGCTGACCTCTAGTGTCAAGAGTTGTTCGCGTCGTTTCCGGCTGTGCTGAGTGGAGCGAAGGCTCACGGTGACCTCATCGGTCGAGAGCTCTTTCTCCACATGGGGTAGGCTTTCTGGAGCGAGGTAGAAGCTCGCTTGATCGGGGATATCTGAATTGAGGGAGCTGAGATGAGGGGCCCCATGGAGCAGATAGATGAGCTGAAAAGGGCGTTGTCCGATGAGATCGAGGCTCTTTGGCTGATAGGCTCGTCGGATCGCCTGGCTGGCCAATCCGAGGGTGACACCAAAGGCTAAGAGCAAGGTTATGAGGAGTATCGCTCGGCCCTCTGACTTCATTACCGGGCCCCCCCGACGGCGACGAGTTGGCAGGCGTCGGCCGCTTCTAAGTACTTGGAATAGCGAACCGGTCGCAGGCCTCTCTGAACCAGCCTCTGGCGCAACCAGCGAGGCAGAAAATGATCAAATTTGACTTCCAAAACGAGTTGGTCTGGTGGTAAGCAGGCCCGACCGCTGACCTTGCCGGGGGAGAGGTAGTCTCCCGGTAGAAAACCTTCGATCACGTGGTCAAAGGTGACCCTGAGATCAGGATCGTCGGTTCCAACCCAAGCCTCTCTGAGGTAGGACACGATCACAGCGGGCTTGAGCGGTCGGTGGAGAGAGGCTCGCAGCATTCGCCCGACGAGCGGCGTCTGGGGAGCCTCCGGGGTATCGCTGAGGCTACGGAGGGGGGCTTCCAGAGAGAGGAGCGCTCGGGTGGTCTCCGGTGAGAGGCGCATCCGCTCTTTGGAGATGAGATTGGCGAATCGGTGTTTGATCTCGAAGAACGCCACCTCAGGAGAGTCCTGGGGTTCACCATAATACCTCAGCCGGTACTTCTGGCGCCTGAGGACGCCATCGAGTTTTTCGTAATAGGCCTGGAGATCCTCGGTGTCGTAGTAGAGGCTGGAGACTCGGTAGGCTCCGAATCGATCACCATTTTTGTCGGTGGTGAGAGCCCCACGAATAGCCTGGATGAGGGACTCTTTGGCCGAGAGATCGATGATGAACTTCAGTTCGTATCGAGGTCGACCGATCAGCACAGTCGGCCTCTCCATCTCTTGTTAGACGGGATCGGAATGGGCCCCAAGATGGTACAGCACTTTCATGTTTTCGTTGATCCCACCGAGCTTTTCCAAAATTTCAGCAGATTTGACCTTCGGTTTGGCTTTCACCGAGTAGACCGACTCAACAGCCAAGCCCTGACGCACGGTCTCGACCGTGACCAAACTGAAACTCTCGAAGAGTTGTTCGAAGACCGGTTCGAGGAAGGTTTCAGGGTCTGAGCCGACCGGCATCTGAACCCGAAGGAGAGACTCGGGCCGCCCCTGTGGTCGCGCGTAGTCGAGGCGGTCCATCAAGAAGATGATGCCGCATATGAGGCCGGTCGTGGCAAGCGTCAGGGAGTAGAACCGTGTGCCGGCTCCCATTCCACTGGCGATAGAGAAAAAGAGAAATCCCACATCTCGGGTTTCTTTCACCGCGTTTCGGAATCGGATGATCGACATCGCTCCAACGAGGGAAAAGGCGCGGGCGATGTTGCTTCCTATGATCACCATGATCACCGACGTAATCATCCCTATGATCGCTAAGGTATGAACAAAGCTCTGACTGTAGCCAGGGGTGCGATGGGTCGCTCTGTAGGTGCCACCGATGACCACGCTGCACGCGAAAGAGACGAGAACGGCGAAGAGTCCCTCCCACAGTGAGATGGTGGTCCCACGACCACCCTCGAGTTCCATGAATCTCAGGACTTCTTCCATTGGCCGGGAGGTTCGACTCTCTCTCAGGAGAGTCCTGGGGAGGTGGAGGATTGTCGATTTCGAAGTTTCTCGGGTGGAAACCCAGGAGCGTCGCCGGGCCTTTAAACTGCGTTCAGACGGAATCTTCGTAAGGCTCCCACACGATCGTACCCAACTTTTGGAATGGAAGGGCCTCTTGCCCTTTCTTCTCTTGGTCCTGGTCGTGGTGGTGACTCTGATCACGGATTCGGCGACTCGCTCGCACCTTCATCTGCAGTCGGTGCGCTTGGCTTCCAGCAATCAGGCTGCCCGTCAATTCGTGTGGGACGTCTCTCAATCCACAGCGGCAGCCGACGTGGAACGAGTCTTGGGTCCAACCACCAACGCGCTCGATACGGCGCTGGACACGGTCCATCTGTTTGCCGACAAAACCAGTTTGGAGGAAGCTCTTCTCAGGAAAAAACTGAGCCTGGATAGTCTGGCTCCACCATGGAGCGATGCCAAGACGACGTTCAAGGCTTTCTTCCGCTCGGCTCGGGAACCGTTCTTGGAGTGCGACGCTAGCATACGCGGGTATTCGAGTTGGCACCATCAGGATGTAAAGCCCTCCTTTCGGCTCCGCTTTTCTAAGAAGCGCGATTCTCCCGGATTCCGTTGGTTGGAACTGAGCCGGCCGGAGGATGCACTGGTTGTCATCAACTGGTTTCCCGACCAGGTAGGCCAGCGAATCGGACTTCTCAC
>CAZVVF010000760.1:0-3093 GCA_964630575.1 uncultured Burkholderiales bacterium
CTCGTCGTTCCGCAGAGCCGAATGTTCCCTTGACGGCGTCGCCCACAACCATACCAGCGGCCACTCCCATCTTGTTCTGGCTCATCAGCTCAGAATAGTCACGGTCCATAAGTTCAAAAAAGCTCTCAACGAGCTTGAGGGCGATGGGCGGGTCGCAGCTCTCTTCCATTCCGAAAAGAAGTTGAATAGAGCCACCGCGAACCTGACCGATAACCGCGTCGGGAGTGAGGACCTCTGATTCTAGAGACTGCAAGATCCGATTGACGACACCCTGAAACGCCTCAGGCGTTTCTCCAAAATAGGGCTCCAACTCCCTGATGTCGAGATAGACGACAGCCACGATCAGCCGTTCTGCGGTTACGAACCCGTCTGTGGCACCTCGACCCGAAGAATGCAGCAAGCGACCCCACTCGACCTTGTCCAGGTCCTTGAGTTGGAGCATAGCCTTCTGTTCGATGTCGTGAATCTTAAGGCCGCGAGACTCCTTGATGGTTTGCTTGAGTTGCTTGATGGCTTGATCGTCATTGCCCATGTGACGCAGGGCCAAAGCCAGTTCCAAGCGGCAGGTCACGGTGTAGAATCCAGGCTGACTGCTGAAGATACGAAGGCTTTTCTCTAGCAGAAATTTGGCTTTGGCCGAGTCGCCCTCATGGCGAAACACCAAACCCTCCAGCATCGCATGGATGGCGTTCTCTTGATCGCTGCCAAGCGGCTTGATGACCTCGGCCAGAGCATCGACCGCCTGACGAGCTTTTCGCACCTTTCCCTGCTCCAAGCGAGCGTAGACCAATTGCCCCAAAGTGCGACCGAGCCCCCGATGGTCGCGCAGTTTACGAAACCCCTCAAAAGACTCTTGCAAACAAGCCTCGGCGCGCATGAAGTTCCCTAAGAGCCTCTGAATTCGGCCCACGTTCCTAAGAGCGTGAGAACGCGCGCGCTCGGTGCCCTGAAGGCTCACGATCTGCAGGTCGCGCTCATAGAACTCGGCGGCCTTCTCATAGCGGCCCTCGGCCAACATGATGTCCCCTATTCGGGCATTGATCTCGGCTTCTTCGTTAGGGTATCGACCCTGACCGCACTGAATCTTGGCCTCTTCAAAATAGAGGAGGGCTTTCCGGTAGGAGCCCAGCGCATAAGAGGCCCGCCCCAGGGAGATGCAGGTGCGCAACACCCCAAAGGATGACTCACACTCCTGGTAGGTGAGACGCGCCTCCCTAAAGAGCTCGATCGCTTCCTCGTGCTCTCCAATGGTGTCGCAGAGTGCTCCCTTACCCCTCAAGATTCGCGCCAAGGCCAACCTAAAGCCGATATGGCTCGCTAACGTTTGGGCTTCACCATAGGCCTTTCGAGCCTCATCGAGTTGATCACCGCGAAAAGCCAAACGGCCTTGGTCGTAACAGACCTCAACGGTTATGGCGATGTCCTCGACTTGAGCCGGACCCACGCGCAACGTTTCTATGGCAGACTTGAAAGCGGCGGCCGCCTCTTCTATCTCGCCTTCGGCCGACATAATTTTGCCCTCGCAGGCCAGCTTGAGTGCTTTCGCGCGCGCCGTAAAACGTTCGTCGGCCTCGGGCAACTCCATGCGCGCGAGCGCAGCCTTGGCTTTGCCATACTCGCGCAGGGCGAGCTGAAGGCGAACCTCCAGAAAACCCGCCAGCGTTTCATAGAGCGTATGTCGCCCCCGGCTGCGAGCGCGAAGATGCCCAAGAGTGTGCAACGTCCCCTTGATGTTGTGCATCTGCAACCGTGTGCCAGCCAGCCAGACCAATGCCGCTATCACCGACTCCTCTTCAACATCTCGCCGATTGGCTTCACGCGAGAATCGGCGTTGCGCTAATTCCAGAGTCCGCATCTCTGGGTCATCCCCATCGAGAATATGGCCTACGACGGCCAGCATGGGCCTTCTGGTCAGATCCTGCATGTTGCTAGGCTTCCCCGGAGGAGTCCCCTGACCTGTATGCTAAAGGGTTAATATATTAGACATATTCTTGGTACATTTATCTAATAAGTCGGAAACTTCACCACAACATGGGTCGGCTAAACTGAACTCCGAAGCCAAAGGCGCTTCGCCCATAAACCCCGAGACTTCCCAGCGAACGTCTCGACCAAAGGAAACGTCCATGACGTATGAACTCGATCCCCAGATTGTCCGCCTGATCCCATTCCAAAATGAAGGAGGCGCTCTGGCCGCAGTCGACATCGCATTCGGTCCCATTGTCGTCAGCGCTAAACTCTACCAGACATCCAGCGGCTACTTTCTCTCCCTTCCCTCCCGCCACAGCGAAGGGAAAAACAAGTGGTACGAGCAGGTCTCAATCTCTGACCTCAAACTCAAACTCAAGGCCCAGTCCAAGGCCGTGACCGAGTATGAGCGCCTCTCCCGAGGTGAGCTTATCGCGGTCTAGACAACGGTCTTTCTCTCTGAGAGGGCCGCGCTCGCGGCCCTCTCTTTCTGGGCGAACGTCGCGGTCTCCCAAGCTCTACAGCACGACGAGTGTCGCAGAACCCTCAGCCCGCAACAAGGCCCCCGGCCCTCTGGTTTCGAAATCCGCTGGCCTATGAGTTATTCCATCGAGTCCTGGCTTAGCAAAGCCCTCGAATTCTATAGACCCCTCGGATTCTTTCAACAGTACCGCGGAGAGACCCAAGCCATCGTTCAGGCCTTGGCCAAAACTCTGGTTGAGACGAGCGGCGAACCCATCACCGCAGACGATCTTCAAACTCCAGAATTCGACCTCTTCTTCCTCTCTCTCGACCCTCTCCGCTCTCTCTATTCGGTCATGGATTTCGGTGACTTTCTGGCCCCTGGAAACGACGCCTATGTGGCCTCTCTCGAAGCCTTGGCCAACATCAGTCGCGGTGTTTTTAAGCCACAGAACATCAAGGAGCATTGGGATTCTCCTGAAGGACCCATCCGCTTGACCTTCACGCTCAACGAAAAACCCCAAGAGCTCAAAGTCGAGACATGGGGCGGTGCCTTCGACTTTCGCATTTTGTTGCAACTCAACAATCTGCTATCGAAAACCCAATACCGATTCGAAATGGCTCCCATGGACGACATCCTCTTTGTCACCGTCCTAAAATCCGAAG
>CAZVVF010000761.1:0-3093 GCA_964630575.1 uncultured Burkholderiales bacterium
AGAACTTCACAGCCGATTTCATTGTGTCGCCTGACAAACCCAAGGCAAAAGCCATGATGGCACCGACCATAGGACCATAGAGGCAAGACGCCGCCAGGTAGAAGCCCTCGCCGGGGTTGAGGAAGCCATATCCCTTCAACTTGACGGATCTCCACTCCCCGAAGAGGCAGACGAGGCAGAGCAGGCCTATCTCAAAGGCAGCGATCCGGTGAGGCGCGAGATAGTAGCTCGCGGACAAGACGCTCACGCCTACAAAGACAACTTTCAGGGCAAAGTTTCGAGCTTGAGTGTTCAGGTCATTCGTGTTGTCTGATTGCATGACTGGATTATTCTCAGACCACGGGCAACCATCCCCTAGCAGAGCGACCAAGGGTTGGTGGAAACGGCCCAGAAGTCCCGTTCAGACAACTGGGAGGTTGATAGCTTGGACATTCTATTGGTCGATGACGACGAGACTCTCAGGCAAAGCCTGGAACTGCTATTCACGACCGAAGGATATTCGGTTCAGGTAGCAGCCGATGGGGAAAAAGCCCTAGAGCAGGCCCGCTTGCACTACTTTGATGTTGTGCTCTGCGACGTGAGAATGCCGGGGATCGACGGCCTCGAAACCATTCGACAACTGAAAGAATCGGTCTCGGACGCTCACTTTATCGTCATGACCGGATACGCCTCAGAAGACGCCCCCATCCAGGCTTTACGACTGGGCGTCGACGACTACTTCACAAAACCGTTCGACATTCCACTCTTTCTAGAAAAACTCCGAGGCATCGCTCGTCGACGAAAGTCGGCCAGCCAGCAATCCGGACTCAACCTCTGGTCCTTCGTGAACTCCACAAAGGAGCACTTTCGGGCCCACGCAGAACGCTGCGAGGCGGTCGAGGAGAAGTGCGAGGAATGGGGCAACGCCCTCGACTTGGAACCCGAAGACCTCGAGGTCATGCGGCTGGCAGCCTGGCTCCATCCCCTCAGTCAAGGAGTCGAAGGCGCAAACTCCGACACCGAAAAAGCCAGCCTGGAGGTCACCGACCGAGTGGCGCAACTTCTCAGTAGGGTCGCGACCTCACCCTCTCAAGACAAGCTCGCCGACATCCTTCGCGCGGCTGTGTCCGTGATCACCGGGTCGGGTTTGCCACAGGGTCTGCAGCCAGAACTCGCAAGCCTGATCAAAGAGGACCTCACCACTCCTCTCGATGTTAGCGAGAGCTCGGAGCCGTCCCATCTTTTGCAGGTGAAAACGATGGGAAACTTTGAGGTCAGGGTCAACGGTCAGCTCATCGAGCGCAAGGCTTGGCAGTCGGCCAATGCGAAATGGCTCTTTGTCTACCTCCTTTCCCGCAACGGACAGAGCGTTCCCGAAGACCGCTTGGCCGAACTCTTCTGGCCCGGTAGCCCACCCAAGAAGGCTCACAGAGCGCTTGTCAGCTCCGTTCACCGAGCTCGCAAGGCGCTGAACAATCCGGACCTCCTGGTTCGATACGACAAGAGTTACGGCATAGAGAGAGGGTGCGACTATTGGCTCGACTCCGAGGAGCTCATCAAGCACTACAAAGAGGGAAGCCGTCATTTCTACCGCGAGAACAAAGAGGCTGCCGTTGAGTCGCTCGAAGCCGTTCTCGAACTCTATCGAGGCCCCTATCTCCCCAATTGTCAGGACACCTGGTGCCAAAGCCTCCGATCAGACATCAGGATGAAGGTTGTTGACTCGGCAGAAAAGCTGGCCCAAATTTTCCTTGAGACGAACCCTTCCCGAAGCGAGCAATACTGCCGAAAGGCGATTCAATTGGAGTCCACCTCGGAGCCGGCCTGGTCGACGCTCTTTAGGGCCCTCGCCGGCCAAGGCCGCCGTTGCGAAGTCGAAACGGCTTACCGCAAGTGCGTTGAGGCCTTGCAGGAAGAACTCCAACTCAAGCCCGGCATCAGCCTCCGCCAAGCTTACGAGGAGTGCCTGGGTTAACGTCTCGCAACAGCGTTCAAGCAAAAGAACCCCCGCCGGATTCAAGGCGGGGGTTCTTTTTGAGTGACTCCACACAGAGATATCTGTGCGTCGTGTGTCTACTCCGAATCGTCCTCGGAAGACTCCTCAGAAGACTCCTCAGACTCAGACCTCTCCACCTGATCGGTCTCATCCGGGGACACATCGCCGTCGTCCGACTCAGCGCGCTCGATAGGCTCGCCGTTCTCGTCCAACTCGATGTCATCATCATCCTCGGCCTGGATACGAGCGATGGCGGTGACTTCGTCGTCGTCAGCCAAGCGAATGACACGCACACCCTGAGTGTTGCGACCGATAACGCTTATCTGGTCGACCGGAGTACGGATCAGAGTCCCCTGTTTGGTGGAGACCATCAGTTCGTTCCCGTCTTGGACTAAGCGCGCCCCAACGATTCCACCGGTCTTGTCCGTCAACTGAAGGGTCTTGACCCCAAAGCCTCCACGGTTTTGAACCGGATACTGGTCGAGTTCGGTCCGCTTTCCATAGCCCTTCTCGGTGACCACCAAGAGCTGGTCCCCAGAAGACACGGAGTCCATCGCGACAACGAAATCGCCCTCTCGAAGCTTGATACCTCGAACCCCAGTAGCCGTTCGGCCCATCTCCCGAGCATCCGTCTCGTGAAATCGAATCGACATTCCCAACTTGCTGACAATGATCAACTCTTCGTCACCAGGGGAACGACGCACGCTGACGAGCTCATCGTCGTCTCTGAGAGTCAAAGCGATGATCCCGTTGACATTGATGTTGCTGTAGGCGGCCAGTTCCGAGCGCTTCACGGTTCCGTTTCGAGTGCAGGTACAGATGAAGCCGCCCTCTTCGAAATTGCGAACCGGAATAATGGCTTGAACCTTCTCTCCTTTATCAACCTGCAACAGGTTAATGATGGCCTGACCTCGTGCCGTACGACCAAACTGCCCGATCTCGTGAACCTTCATCTTGAAGACGCGAGCTTTGTTCGTAAAGAAGAGCAAAAAGTGGTGGGTGCTGGTCACGAAAATGTGTTCGAGATGGTCTTCCTCTTTGAGGTCCGTCCCCGACACACCACGACCACCGCGTCGTTGAGAGCGGTAAGTGTCGTAAGCGACTCGCTTGATGTAGCC
>CAZVVF010000762.1:0-3088 GCA_964630575.1 uncultured Burkholderiales bacterium
AAAGAGAGATGGCGTGAGGACGGCTATTCAGACGGTTCCTTTGACAAGACGCTCCAGGAACTTGGGCTGATGTTCGCTCTGGCCTAGCCTAAACCCCAGGCGGGTTCGCTCCTTCTGAGCCAGAAGACAAAAGGTCGCCAAATCGCGTGGCCCTCTCGGGTTTCCCTCACTTTTGAAGTGCGCTATACTGGGCCCTGTCGGAGCCACTCTAGGGAGCCGACTCGGACGAGACGCGCCGTACCCGGATGAGCCCTTGGGGCCAGTATGACAAGACGACGCAACTTTCTTTTTTGGGAGACGTCTCTATGGCTTGGACTTTACTTTTAATCTCTGGACTCTTGGAATGCGGCTGGGCCATCGGCCTCAAATACAGTGAGGGCTTCACCAAACTCGGCCCCAGCATTTTTACGGTCCTTGCTCTGATCGCCAGTATGACCCTCTTGGGGATCGCCAGCAAAGAACTTCCGATCGGTACCGCCTACGCGGTTTGGGTGGGCATTGGCGCGGTGGGGACAGCCATTCTTGGAATCGTTCTGCTCCACGAACCAGCGAACACGCCCCGCTTGGTGTGTCTGGCCGGACTGACGGCCAGCCTGGTCGGACTCAAGTTCACCGCTTGAGAGGTCTCCTTCGCATCCTCCTGTGAGCCGAACTCAAGGTGAGACCCCTAGCCTCGGCCAGGGGTCTCCCATCGGCAACTCCGCGACCTCAGGAATCTGGGGTTGCGCTGGCTGCCTGACCTAGTGAGAGCGAGCGAACGACCAGCACTAGCACCGCCAACGTCGCTAGGACGAAGCCTCCAGAACTCGGCATCGCGAGCAGCTTGAGAGACTCTTTAGCCGCGTGTGTACCACCCAAGCCGGGCGCTCGAAAGCCAGCCCACATCCAAAAGAAAGAATAGCCGAGTCCCCCCGCTCCCAGAACGAAACTCACGATCTTTGTGGCCAGTTGCGACACGCCCAAAAGGCTCACCACGACAATGAGGGCAACGGCTGTTGTTCCCATGCCGCCAGCGTGGAGGTGGGCGCGTTTCATGTAGGACCAGGCTTTTCCCTGAACCTTTTTCATAGCGGCTTCATCGCCTTGATAGACGGTCTCTCGTACTTCGACCGCAGACGCTTCCAAACGACTCTTGATGGCGTCTTCATTGAGGCCGAAGACAATTCCCAAGAATTGTCCAAAGAGGACCGTAAGAACAGCTAAGGCCAACCCAATGGCTCCTGGGCGTAGCTTTTCTCTGAGTGTTGTTGACATGGTATCTTTCCTTTCGGGGGATGATTTTTGATTCTTTGCGCCACTCTCGAGGCAGTCGTGTGGAAAGTTGAGCTCAGGTCCCACGAAGCATCGGTCTTTGCCAGAGTGCGATAGCCAGCCAAACCAGTGAGCGAAGACTCATAGCAGCGACCGTGCGAACTTCATAAAGACCTCCCGTGAGGATGCGAAAGCCAAAGGCTATGAAGACCAGAACGGTCATCCCAGCTATGACTGCAGAGAGTTGGGCCCCCCACTTTTGTTGTCTGAAAATTCCTAGACTAGCTAGTACGTACAAGAACCCTGCCAAAAAGTTGAACCAGAGCACGAAAGCGACGTAATCCCCGGCCGCCTCGCGGGCAGATTCTACAAAAAGGACGGAACCGCCAGCCTTTATGGTTACCAATCCAAACAGAAGCGCAAACGCCGAGACGGCACGCCGTATGATGTCTTTTTTCATAAGAGGGACCCCCTCGCGTCCAAGTGCAGCACTCGGGGGTCTCTCTTGTGTTTCTTTTGCCTCATGATCTCGCCTCTCTCAGGTCCCCTGGTTGTCCGGGGCGGGTATAGTCGCGCGTACAATTGTGCCAACATCCAGATGGCTTTCGAGGTCGATCTGCCCGCCCAGAGACAAGATTCTCTCTTTCATAGAGTCCAGTCCGTGATGGCCAGAGAAATCTTTGCTCGGGTCGAACCCGTGACCGTTGTCTTCGATGGTGATGCTCAGAGCGCCATCTCGCTGTTCGAGAGAGAGTTTCAAGGTCTCTGCCTGGGCGTGTTTGACCGCGTTGTGAACGGCCTCCATCACCATCCGGTAGACAGCGTGCTTACTGCTCAGTGGTAGATCGGGTTCCTCGCCTAGGTGAAGCTGGAGCGCGATTTTGTGGCGCTCGGCCAGAGAGCCGATGTGCTGGCGAAGCGCTTCCACCAAGCCCTCCGCGGCGAGGGATTCGGGGCGAAGCTTATAGAGCAGAGTGCGCATCTCCGTCAGTCCCCCTGCGGCCAGCTTCAGAATGTAGTCGATGGACTCGGCGGCTTCACCGGAATCTGTATTCAAAGCCTCCAGAGCCGATTGCGCCCCGAGGCCGATCCCGTACAACGTTTGTGAGACCGAATCGTGAAGCTCTCTCCCGAGGCGCGCTCGCTCCTCGGTGACGGCCTGCTGTTGGGCTAGGTCCACAAGTCTCGCGTGGTCCACCGCCACCGCCGCCAAACCCACTAGCGTCTTCACGAAGGTGACTTCCGCTTCATCGGGGTCGTGGTCTCGGGCATAGGCGCAGGCGGCCACACCCAGGGACTTATTACTCGCTCGCAGAGGGACCAGTATGACAGATTCCCACTCCAAGGCAGGGGCGAGCCTCTGCAGCAGACCATCGCTGGATTCGGACTGCTCAAGATGCGTCAGGACCCTGGTCTTGCCCCTTTCAAAGGCTTCCCAAATGGGGTCTGATACGGGGAGTTCCCAGGTCTGGGGAGCATCGCTGACACCGTAGCTACCAGCCAAGGTCACCCGCGAAGGTGATGAGCCCAGTAGCAGAACCACGCTCGCGAGGGCCTCGGTAGATTCCACCAAGCGCTTTGAGAGTTGATCGAGCAGGTCTTGAATCGATCCGGAGGTCGATAAGGATTGGGCGAAGGCGTTGATCGTCGAGACCTTGAGGGCCAAGCGCAGCGTGTCGGTCACGTCGAACAAAACCAGGGTGGTAGCCTTTCGCCCGGCCGCGGTGACATCGATGGCGATGGCGTTGACATCCCGTTGTTTTCCGTCGGGCCGCAAGACTCGGGCCCCCCACCGCTGACGGCCGAGGGTCTCGGCCAGCTGCATTTTGTTTCGAGC
>CAZVVF010000763.1:0-3071 GCA_964630575.1 uncultured Burkholderiales bacterium
TTGGTCGACAACCAACTTCACCCGCAGACTCTGCAAGTTATCGAAGGCCGAGCCTTGCCGCTCGGCATCGAAGTCGAGAGAGCCGATCTCGACTCGCAAACCGATCTTAGCGACGAGAACGTCTACGCTCTTTTGCTCAGCTATCCCGGAACGGAGGGAGAAGTCACAGACTGGAGCGGCCTGACAGCCCGCGCCCAAGAGCTGGACAAGACCGTGATCTTCTGTTCGGACCTTCTCTCCCTCGTAGCCTTGAAGAGCCCCAGCCAACTGGGGGCTCAGATCTGTGTCGGTTCGAGTCAGAGATTCGGACTTCCACTCGGCTACGGTGGCCCTCACGCGGCCTTTCTCTCCTGCCAAGAAAAATTCAAACGCCAGTTACCGGGGCGCATCGTTGGCGTGAGCCACGACCGCCTCGGCCAGCAAGCCCTCAGGCTCGCCCTGCAGACCCGTGAGCAGCACATTCGCCGGGACCGTGCGACCAGCAATATCTGCACCGCTCAGGTTCTGCCGGCAGTGTTGGCGAGTATGTATGCGGTCTATCACGGACCCGAGGGGCTCTCCAACATCGTCGCCAAAATGGAACGACAAGCCAAGAGCATCGCCGGGTCCGCTCTGAGCGGCGGACACAGAGTCCTCCACACGGCCTTCCTCGACACCGTAACCATCGTGTTGAAGGACGACCAGTCGGCCGATCGGTTCTACCGAGGTGCCGAAGAGGCCGAATTCTTGGTCCGCAAGTACGGGTCCAGAAAGATCGGTATCGCCGTAGACGAACGCCTTTCGGAGGCGGAACTGGCCACGCTGTGCCAACTCTTGGGAGGCCGCGAGAACGAACCCGCCAGAGACCTGGGAATCCCAGAGAAGCTCAAGCGAGACGAAGCCTTCCTCACGCATTCCAACTTTCACAACTACCGATCTGAGACCGAGATGCTGAGATACCTCAAGCGACTGGAGAATAAGGATCTGTCTTTGGCCCACTCTATGATCCCGCTCGGCTCGTGCACCATGAAGCTGAACGCGACGACGGAGATGATGCCCATCACATTTCCTGGTTTCGCCGATATTCATCCCGCCGCACCGCCAGAACATCTCACCGGCTACCTGGAGATGCTCGACGATTGTCGGCGTCTGCTGTGTGAGGTCACCGGCTTTCATTCTATGAGTCTGCAGCCGAACGCTGGTTCTCAGGGCGAGTACGCCGGGCTCTTGGCTATCCGTGCTTACCATCGCTCCAGGGGTGAAGCCGGGCGCAACAAGGTTCTGATCCCGGTCTCGGCTCACGGCACGAATCCCGCCTCGGCTGTCTTGGCTGGGTTCGAACCGCTACCGGTCAAGTGTGACCCGCAGGGGAACATCGACCTCGATCACCTCAAGGAGCAAGCCCAAAAGCACAGTGACCAACTCGGGGCACTGATGATCACCTACCCCAGCACTCACGGCGTCTTCGAAGACACCTTGCTGTCGGTGATCGAAATCGTGCACAGCAATGGTGGCCAGGTCTACCTCGACGGAGCGAATTTCAACGCCATGGTCGGATGGTGTCAACCCGGTAAGCTGGGAGTCGATGTCAGCCACCTCAATCTCCATAAGACGTTCTGTATCCCGCACGGTGGCGGAGGCCCGGGAATGGGCCCCATCGGTGTCGCCGAGCACTTGGCTCCCTTCCTTCCGGGCCACCCTTGGGCTGAGGTCGGTGGCGATGTGGTCAACCCAGTGGCTGCGGCCCCCTTTGGAAGTGCCAGCATTATGCCCATTGTTTGGGCCTATTTGAGAATGATGGGTCGAGACGGACTGAGACAGGCCACCGGTATGGCCGTGCTCAACGCCAACTACCTAGCTCATCATCTAGCCGAGCACTACAACATCCTTTATACCGGGGCCAACGGCAGGGTCGCCCACGAGTGCATTCTCGACCTCCGACCTTACAAACAGAAGGTGGGAATCGAGGTGGAAGATGTCGCCAAGCGGCTCATCGACTACAGTTTCCACGCTCCTACCATGAGCTGGCCGGTGGCCGGAACCTTGATGGTCGAGCCCACCGAGAGCGAGAGCAAAGTGGAACTCGACCGGTTTATCGAGGCGATGTCTCGAATCGCAGCCGAATGTGATCGGATCGAAGCCGGAGAGTGGGACCGTGTTGACAACCCTCTCAAAAACGCTCCGCACACCGCTCAGGAGCTGGTCTCCGACGACTGGTCTCACATCTATTCGCGGGAAGCCGCGGCCTACCCGGTCGGTGGGCTGAGACATTGGAAATTCTGGCCCGCCGTGGCTCGCATCGACAATGCCAAGGGCGACCGCAACCTGGTCTGTTCCTGCGCCGGCTGGAATCCCGACCTCAGCGAATAGCCACTCCGCCCCAAACGAGAGAAAACAAAACCGCCTGCCGAGGCTCGACCCCGGCAGGCGGTTTTTTTATTTTAAGAAGACCCGATAGAGGCCTAGAAATTGGTGCGTTTTGCACCCAGATAGCGCTGGGCAAAAAAGTCCGTGCTGAGCCTGTCCACCGTCACGCCGCGAGAACTCGATGCGTGAATGAAATACCCCCGACCTAGGTAGACGCCCACGTGGGACGGTCCAGGCAGGTAGGTTTCGAAAAAGACTAAGTCTCCAGGCTTTTCCTGTCCGCTCTTGACCACGGAGCCGACGTTGTATTGGATGTCGGCGGTTCGAGGGAGACGGTAGCCGTGTTTGGCGAAGACGTACTGGACATAGCCACTGCAGTCGAAGCCCCCAGGTTGCTCTCCACCCCAAACATAGGGTGTGCCCATATAGCTGCGACAGGTCTTGAGGACGCTGTGAATCGCCTTGCCCTTGCGGGAGGTGAGTTCAACCCGCTCGGATCGACTTCGCTTAGGCTTTGGGGCCGGTTTGGGTTTTGCCGCTGGAATCCAGACCACTTCCCCATCGGGCCGGATCAGTTTGGAAGCGGGCGCTGCCGATCGCGTGACGCGCTCATCGGCAATGCTGGGCGCTCCTTTGGTGGCGAGTTCCGCCAACTTATCCCACTCCGCCTCGTTTGGCTCATCGGTCTGTTCGCGACTGCGAGCCTGGCTCTTGGCCGGCTTCTT
>CAZVVF010000764.1:0-3069 GCA_964630575.1 uncultured Burkholderiales bacterium
CGAAAGGTTTTGCACCCCACGAAGCATGAATTCCTGTACTCTGGGGTCGGCACCGTCGAAGCCCGCCATCATCGTTTGCAGAGCGGCCGGGTCTTTGAAGGCCGACCGGTACAGATCGTTCACTTTCTTGTAAGCGGCGTTGACGTCGTCGCCAGTCATCACATCGACGGACTCTTGGCGCCGCTGGGCCTCTTGGTGGCGCGTCTCTTCGGGAGTCAAAGGCCGCGCCGGGCCTTCAGCGCTGGGCGAACTTGCATTCGCGCTCTTGACTTCAGGGCTGCTCTCAACCGGTGTGTCGGCCTTTTTGTCGACTTTGTTGTCGACCTGAGTCTCGGCCTTTTTCTCGGTTGGGGCGTCTTTCGGCTTTTCGCTCTTAGACTCTCCCAAGCTGTCCTTGGAGTCGTCGCTCTTTGACCCTTCGGTGCCCCAGCTGTCCAACAGATTATCCCGAAAGGTTCTGGCCTTTTCCTTGGCTCGGTTCTCCTCTGCACTCGTGGTGCTCTCCGGGTCCTTGGTGAAGGTCGAGTTCCCGTTCCTATTGCGGCTTTCCCCGACTGCTCTGGTGCTGCTAGAATTGCCAGACCTGCTCGTTGACGAGGTCGAAGAGGTGCCTGAACCCAATCTGGATGTTGTGGCAGACTTGGTCTTTGTAGCAGGTTTTGGCTTAGTCACAGATCGGGTTGTAGGCTTTCTGTTTGAACGTGTAGGAGCACTTTTCATAGTCCTAGGATAGGGTCAGAACCTCAGGTGAACTTTGGAAGATTCGGCGAAGTTGTGAACGAATTGTTAAGATCCCGATGACATCGAATTCGGCCACCGATTCGCAATCTGGTCGCTCAGCACAGCCCAGTGCGTGCGAGGCGACCGGCCAACAGCGCCCCTCGCTTTGTTCCCTTCCAGGATTTCGCAGCCGCTCCTAAAAAATGCTCCACCATGGCAAATCGCCAACGGAGGGATCAGATATGAAGAAGACATTGCTTATTGGATTGCTCGCCGCTTCGGTGAGCCTTGTGGGATGTTCCAAGTCCACCCAACCGACAGCCTCGGGCACACCCACCACGGCGAGCTCGCCGGCCACCACGGCGACGAGTACCCCGAAAGCAGCCAAGACCCCAACGGAAACCGAAAGCCCACAAGCTTCGGGCGGACTGCCTTACGAATTCCCCGCACACCAACCTCAGCTCGAAAAGGGACAGTTTGCTTTCGTTCCCATGGCATCGAGTCTCGAGAAGCTCGGCAAAGGAGGCAAGAAGAGAGTGAGCGACTTCAGACCCCGCGAGGTCGTGAAGGTCGCTGAAGAGACCACCACCATTATGGATCGCCAGGAGTTCGAAGCTCCCAACTCGTTGGTGGTACCGATACCCCGTGAAGCCACCGCCGCGAACGGTGACATCGTGGTGGGCAGCCCACAGTACGGCTCCTGGGAAGTGGCCATCGTAACCGACGCCTCAGACCCCTCAAAACCCATCGTCCACATGTTCAAGCCCGTCTACAGCGGGGAGCCCGAAGGGGACAAATTTTTGAGCCAGTACGAGTCCGGGAAATTCCGCGTTGTGAAATCCGATCTCGATCCTGGTAGTCACGCGCTCTACCCCGACGGCGACGAAAAGGGCTACGGACTGGTGATCAAATCGGAAGCAGACGCTGTTTTGCTAGAGACCTTCGGTGGAGACCTCGCGGTCTTTCAAAAAGACGAAGTGACACCCATTCCGGTCAAGCCCGGTGTCAAGAAGGGCGACAAGGTCCAGGCCCCCTTTGCTAAGGGCATGGACCCGGCCACCGTGACCAAAGTCGACGAGAAGATCGGTCGCATTTGGGTCACTTTTGACGGACGGGAGAGCCAGGGAGAGAAGTGCTTCTGCTTCGGCCAGATCCTCCCCGGCTAGGAGCGCACGACCGCACCATTACTCATGAGGCTCGGTTTTTACGCCGAGTCTTTTTTCATTCCCGAACAACGTCTGGATCGGTCAGGCCACAGAGGGCTCTTCAGTATCTCAAGACGACGAATGTGGCTCTGCGCGACCCGTGAAGGCCTCTAGCCACTGCTGCTCCGTGAGATCGACGAGCGCTCGCCTCCTACCACCAGTCCCTCGCAGCCGCCTGATGAGAGCATCCTGAGCCTCGGAGAGCCGGGAGAAATCCCACTTGTGACAGAGCGCTCCCAAGACCACCAGTTCACGGTGCCTTAGAAACAGCGGCAAGCGCCGAATCTCCTCGGCAGCAAGGCTAAACTCTTGAGAATATCCGGCCCCAAAGTGATACAAGAACTGTTTCACGAAAGTCTTGCTGTCGGGTTCACTGCGCGGACTGAGTGCCAGTGAGGTCAGAATGCAAGCGATGTCCGCGACGAACCAATTGTAGAGACAGTCGTCGGTATCGAAGACTTCCAGATGGCCTTGGTTCCAAAAGAAATTCTTGGCGTGGAGATCGCCGTGAATCAATCCGTAGTTCTCAACGCAACGCTCCGCTTCATCGAACTGGCTCTGGAGTTCTCGCCAAACGGTCTGTAAGTCAGCCCCCTCCGAAGCGGCCATCGCCTCCCAATCCCTCACGTAAGGGTCCTCGTCCCAGTGCATGCGAGCGGGGACCTTGGACGATGGTGTGTAGCGGGAACTCAAGCGATGAAATTCTCCCACGGTTCTCCCCCACTCACGGTAGAGTTCAGGCCTCCACAGATGAGACGACTGAGGGAGATGAACCGGAACCCCTTTGACCTTTTCGAGGGCCACGGCGAGGTACCGCCCATCGGGTGACTCCAGAATAAAATCACCCTCCAACGTCGGAACAAAGGCTGCGATTCTGGCCCCTGAGCCCCTCATAAACTGTATCCAGTCGAGCTCTGCCTGAAGCGCCTCGCGGGAACGGTGGCTGCAGTGGGAAATGCGCAAAATCTTGTCCACACCCTCAGAGCGAAAGGCGTAGACAAAATTCTCGAATGCCTCAAGCGCTGTGAGTTCCGAAATTCGCACACCGAACCCGGCGCTCAAGGTTCGCAGAATATTCTGGGGAAGACTATCTTTACGGACGCTCATCATTTTCGGTCTTCCCGGCAACGGGCCAGATATAAAC
>CAZVVF010000765.1:0-3068 GCA_964630575.1 uncultured Burkholderiales bacterium
GACTCCCCGACGATCTGGGCAAAGGCGTCATCATCAAAGGCTTAGTGCACATTGAAGACGGCGCGATCATCGAGGAGAACACCTATATTCAAGGCCCAACTTTTATCGGCTCTGGGGCCGAAATCCGGTTTGGAGCTTATATCCGGGGGAACGTCTACGTGGGAGAGCGCGCCGTTGTAGGCCACGACACCGAGATCAAACACTCCATCCTCCTGCCCCAAGCCAAGGCCGCTCACTTCGCCTATGTCGGCGACTCCATCCTGGGACGGGATGTCAATCTCGGAGCTGGAACGAAATGCGCCAACGTCCGCGTGGACATGTCCAAGAGCAACCTCAAACTCCTCATCAGCGGAACTGTCTACGATAGCGGAATGCGCAAGTTTGGGGCCATTATGGGCAACGGCACATCGGTGGGCTGCAACTCTGTGACCAACCCCGGCACCCTGCTGGGAAGAGACGTTCTCGCCTACCCCCTGGCCAATCTCTCAGGCTACGTTCCTCCCCACACAATCGTGAAGGTCAGACAGCCTCAACAGCTCGTTCCCAGACACAGCTAAAAGCCCTTATCTGTGTCCAGGGAGGTCGCCGACAGTTGAGGACCGAACCTGGCGCTGCGCTGGTTATAGATGGTGGGTGAACGCCGGCAGCTAGGAGTTTCATGTCAAAAGATATCAGAAATATCGCCATCATCGCTCATATTGACCACGGAAAGACCACGCTTGTCGATGGTCTTCTCAAGCAGTCCGGCGTCTTCCGACCTGGTCAAAAGGTCGATGAACGAGTGATGGATTCGAACGACCTCGAGAGAGAGCGGGGCATCACTATCCTCTCTAAAAATACGTCCGTGTTGTTTGGCGACACCTTGATCAACATCGTGGACACGCCTGGTCACGCAGACTTCGCTGGCGAGGTCGAGCGAGTGCTGGGCATGGTCGACGGCTGTCTTCTGGTGGTCGATGCGGCCGAGGGCCCCATGGCCCAGACCCGATTCGTCGTGTCCAAAGCGCTGGCCCAGGGCTTAGTCCCCATTCTTGTCATCAACAAGATCGACCGTCCCGATGGTCGACCCAGCCAGGTCGTGGATGAAGTTCTCGAACTCTTCCTCTCCCTCGACGCTCAAGATCATCAGATCGACTTCCCGATCATCTACGCCTCGGCGAAGGACCAAGTGTCCTCTCTGGAGCCTGACGGTCCCATGGAGAGCTTGGCCCCTCTCTTCGAGACCATCGTCAAGCACGTACCAGCTCCCATCGGCGACCCCGATGCCCCCCTCCAAATGATGATCAGCGCCCTGGACTACGATGACTACATTGGCCGCCTCGCTATTGGCCGTATCACCGCAGGAACGCTCAAATCCGACCAAGCTGTCGCCTATGGAACGCCCGACGACAGCAGCCTGCACCGCCACAGACTGTCCGGCCTCTTTCGCTTTGACGGACTGGGCCGAAGCAAGGTCGACAGCGCTTCAGTGGGTGACATCGTGATGGTTTCAGGTCTACCCGAGGCCGATATCGGCGACACCCTCACCAACCCCGAGAACCCAGTGCTCCTGCCGCCTATCACAGTCGACGAACCCACCTTGGCCATGAACTTTATGACCTCGGACAGCCCTCTGGCTGGTCGCGACGGTAAAAAGGTTACCAGCCGCCACCTCAAAGAGCGATTGGAGAAAGAGCTGGAGCGCAACGTCGCACTTCGGGTCATACCCACCGATAGTCCCGACACCTTTGAAGTCTGTGGACGGGGCGAACTCCACCTTTCGATCCTCTTGGAAACCATGCGCCGCGAGGGCTACGAGATCTCGGTCTCGGCCCCCCGGGTTCTCTTCAAGGACACGGATGAGGGACCCATGGAACCCATGGAAGAACTCACCGTGGACCTCCCAGAGGAGAACGTCGGATCAGTCGTGGAGCGACTCGGAGAACGCAAAGGTGAGATGCTCAACATGTCTGGAGCTGGCTCCGGCCGGGTCCGACTCACCTATCGAATACCGATGCGTGGGCTCATAGGCTTCCGCTCCGAGCTTCTCACCCTTACCCGGGGTTACGGTATCATGAGTCACTTGAACGACGGCTACGGACCGCACAAGGGGGATTTCAGAGCCAGGAACCGAGGCAGCCTCATCGCTTCGGATACCGGCCCGGCAACGACCTACGCGCTGTTCCAACTTCAAGACCGTGGCACGTTCTTCATCGAACCCCAAACCCAGGTCTACGCTGGCATGGTCGTGGGAGAGCACTGTCGACCCGGTGACCTCGATATCAATGTCTGCAAAAAGAAGCAGGTCACCAACATCAGAAGTTCCACCTCCGAGCAAACCCTACGCCTTGAAGTTCCTCGCGAGATGAACCTCGAGCAAGCGCTGGAGTACATCGGAGAGGATGAGCTTGTCGAAGTCACCCCGACTTCGGTGAGAATCCGAAAAATGCACCTCGATCCTCACGTGAGAAATCGCATAAGGAAAGAGAAGAAAGCGCAAGACCAGGCTGCCGCCGCGGCCGCTAGCGTCTAGAGCGCTCGGGGGCTTCTAGCTCTCGCCGACTGAGATCGGCTCAGCATCTCCCACTTGAACGAGGTCGCCTGCTTGAAGCTTGCGGCCTCGTCGCGTTTCGACATCCCCGTTCACCGCGACCATCCCATCGACGATCAAGTTCTTGGCTTCTCCCCCGCTGCCAACGATGTTCACCAATTTGAGAAACTGGTCCAAACGGATAGGATAGGTCAATTCATCACTCACGACTTTGCAATACTGCTCAAGGCAGCCTCCTCTTCGACAAGCGAAGCCGAACTCGACTCCGCTTCGACTTCTGCCGTCTCTTCAACGGGCTTGGGCTCTGGCCAGTAGCGGTCCAAAACAGGGTCGTTCTCCCAGCCTCCCAAAACGATCACGGGAGTGCCCACCTCCACGAGTTCGTAGAGCTCTTCGACCTGCTCAGTCACCATTCTCAGACAACCGTGGGAGGCCGCGCTTCCAACAGTCCAGGGAGCATTGGTACCGTGAATCCCCACACCACCCCAATCGAAGCCCAGCCATCGAGTCCCGAGAGGATTGCCCGGTCCAGGTGGAA
>CAZVVF010000766.1:0-3067 GCA_964630575.1 uncultured Burkholderiales bacterium
CGCCTCATCCGTCTTGCCGAGGTCAAAAAGCGAGGAACCGAGGTAGTAAAATCCATCCGGGTAGGTGGGCAACTCCGCGGTGATACGCTCAAACAGTTGGCGAGCGTCTTCGGGCTTCTTTTCGTCGACCAGCATGATGTTGCCGAGCAGCTCCATGGCCATAATATCGTGGGGGTTCACTCGCAGAGCGCGAACGAAGTATCCCTTGGCACGGGGCATCATCCGCTTTTGGTAGTAGACCATTCCCAACCCTGTGTAAGCCATGGAGACCTGGGGGTCATCCTTGATGGCTTGCTTGAACTCGGTGATCGACTCGTCCATTTGGTCGGGGATGATCATCCCTCTCAAGAAATAGCCCATTCCCAGGTGAGCCAAGGCCGTCGGGTCCTCGCCGCGAGAGACGGCGCGCTGCTCGATCTTGTTGATGACCTCGTTGATCTCTTTCTTCTTGTAGGCCGAGTGGAGCATATAGGCCATTGCCAGCGAATCCTGAGGGTGTTCCTTGAGAACGCCGGCAAACAGCTCTTGCGCTGCGCTGTAGTCCTCTTCATAGAAAGCCTTCATGCCTTCCTCGAGGCCTTGTGAGTGGGCCTGAGCCAAGACTGGCTGGGCAGCCAGGCCCAGAGCCAACAGGCATACCGTAAATATATATTTTGCGAGAGTAATCTTCATCGCTTGAAATTCCTCCATGAACCGCCTCCCTAGTAGGGCTGCTCCATTGCAACCGCTCACCGACCGAAGTGTTTCCTTCGAGTGCTTCTCGAGAGTCTTGTGCTAGTATTCCGCTTCAAAGCTGGAGTCTAAACGAAATTGAAGATTTTTTAAAGGTTGAATGACAAATTTGGCCCCAATGTTACACGGATCCGCCCCTCACCACCAGAAAAAACGGGTACACCTAAGAAAGTGAGGGTATAGGAACCTTGAACGAACAAGCGAGTTGATCAGATCCTAGGATGTATAGAGTTGCAAGGTCATAAGAAGAGCCCCCTCGGTCGACTTCTCACGTCGCTCTCTGGACACTGTTTTCGTTTTCCGAGATCCTCTCTGTTCGTCTGCTTTCTTCTGTTTGTTGTCGGTATCGTTATGGCCGCAACCCGGCTGGAACTGCAGATGGATTGGACTTACCTGTTCGAGGATGACGATCCCATCGTCCTGCGAGTCGAGCAGGCTCGCGAGCGTTTCCCCCTCTCTGGCGACATCGCCGTCCTCGTCGATCGGGGAACCCCAAAGCAACGAGAAGCCTTTTTAGACGCCCTCGGTGATCGTCTGGCCCAAGAGCCAGACCTTTTTTATCAGGTCTTCTACAAGGTCGATCTCAAGCCCCTAGCCGCCAAAGCTCTCTACTACCTCGATGAAAGCTCTCTCGAGGATCTCGCGTCAGGACTGAGGAGCCTCTCTCAGCACTCCGTTCCCGGCGCCCCTTCAACGGGAGCGGCCAAGAAGGTGGTCCTCAAACTCTTGGACGACCTCAACCGCTCTCTCATTACGCGCGGCCGAGCCGACTACGAGCCGATTTGGGAATTCTTGGCCTCCGAGCAAAACGGTGACGCCATCAAGTACCTTCACCGACTCCTCAACGGAAAACAGTACATGTACCCCACCGTCGGTGGTGGACGGGTCAATGTGCTTCTCTTTCACACCGCCCCGTGGGGTCAGGTCAAAGCCCCCAAGGCCCCGGCCGTACGCAGAATAAGACAGATCATCGACGAGATGCGACCCACCGTCAAAGATATCAGGATCCGACTGACTGGATTGCCGGTGATGCTCAACGACGAGCGAGAGACCTGCACCCAGGACAGTATACGGTCCGGTGTGATCAGTATCGTTCTGATCCTGATCATCTTTGCCATTGGGTTCGGAGAGTTCTCTCGACCCATTTTTGCCGTCTCGGCTTTGACTTGTGGCCTGGGCTGGACCATGGGCTACACCACCTTGGCCGTCGGTCATCTGAACTTTATCACGGTTAGCTTGGTGACCATGCTGATGGGACTCGGGATCGACTTCGGGATCCATGTCCTCTTTCGTTACGACGAAGAACTGGGCAAAGGTTGCTCCCCCGAAGAGGCCTTAGAAGTCACGATAGCGGGCACGGGAGTCGATACCTTCGTGGGCGCGACAGCGACGGCAGCATCCTTTCTCGCCCTCACCCAAGCCGACTTTCGGGGTATCGCTGACTTCGGTGTCATCGCTTCAGGCGGCGTGCTCCTGTGCTTCTTCTCTACCATCACGGTTCTGCCCAGTCTGTTGGCGATCTACCCGGGCCGGGCTCGACCGCCCGCTGACCCCGACGGCGCTTTGGCCTGGATAGAACGGCAGCTTCTGGGGCGAGCCAGGGTGTTGTCAGTCTTTGGCGGTCTGTTCCTACTCATCTGCGGCGCCTGGTCCACTCAAGTCGGATTCAACTACAACCTTCTAAAAGTTCAAGCCGAAGACATCGAGTCCGTGCGGACCGAAGAGGAGATGGTAGCCAACCTCAAGCGTTCCGTTCTCTCTGGTCAAGTGTTGGTCAAAGGAGAGCAAAACGCCCGCCGAATGGCCAAAGAGTTCGAAGCCCTACCAGCCGTATCGAGCGTGGGATCGGTGGTGTCCATGCTGCCTGAGACCAGCCCGCATCGGCAGGCCCTTATATCGGAAATCGTATCCCTGATGCCCAATCTGCATATGCCCGACAGGGTCCGACTCGAAAATGCCGCCGACCTTCTCGCCCTGCAGAGCCAGGTCCAAGAGCTAGAAAAGTCGCGACCCGACTCCGGAAACCACGACCCAGAAGTCGATCAAGCCGTCGAGTCGATCAAGCAGAACTTCAACCACATGGATCCCGGACCGATCCAAGATGGACTGGTGATATTCCAAGAAAACGTTCGTACCGACATGGGCAACGTTTTGGACTTCATGAGGCAACAGGTTGCCGAGCCACCGAACATGGACGACCTCCCCCCCAATCTGGTGCTCCGTTACGTGAGTCCAGATGGTTACTACAAACTTTCGATATCCGCCGAGCGCAACATCTGGGAAAAGGAACACCTAGAACAGTTTCTCAGCCAAACCCAAGCCGTCGAGCCCTCCA
>CAZVVF010000767.1:0-3066 GCA_964630575.1 uncultured Burkholderiales bacterium
GGATCGAGTTCCAGAGAGACGTAGCCGTCGCCGCCTTTTGTCTCTTCGTACATGGGCAAGAAAAAGTCGCAGGCTCGCTGGACGTCTTCCACCATCAACTCCCAACAGGTCGCCACTGGGTCCAGCCCGCGACGAGCCGCGTCCTCAACCGCCTTGTCGTAAGCCGTACCTTGGGAGATCGACTGCTCGAAGATGGTGGGGTTGCTCGTCTGTCCGCGCAGACCCCAAGAACTGAGCTTGTCGGCCAGCCAACCGCTGTCCAACATTTCACGGGACAGGGAGTCGAGCCAAAGGGAGACTCCGGATTGAAAGATTTGTTCTGCCTTCTGATTAGCCATTGTTTGTACTCTCCTAGCCCTGTTCCAACAGGTTCTTCATTTTTGCTGAAATTGCAGGTCCGGTAAATCCGAACTTCTCCATGTTTGTGTCCCAGGGTGCCGAGGCGCCAAAGCGGTCGAGACACTGGACATCCCCATCTTCGGTAATGTATCGCTCCCACCCGAAAGAAGCGGCTGCTTCAACAGCGACTCTCTTGCGGACCGAGGGGGGCAAAACGGACTGTTGATACTCCTTGCTCTGCTTGGCAAAGAGCGACCAACTCGGCATGGAGACGACGCGGATGGATAAGCCCTCTGCTTCGAGTTCCTTTTGGGCATCCAAGCAGGGGTGAACCTCGTAGCCAGAGGAGATGAGGATTCCGTCCAAGTCCTCTGGTTTGGCGCCCTCGCTCAGGACGTAGGCTCCCTGTTTGAGTCCGCTGGCAGGAGCCAGACCTCGCTCACGGTTCAAGGTGGGACAGTTCTGTCTGCTCAAGACCAGAAGAACGGGACCTCCCTGGTGACTGATCGCCTCTATCCAGGCTTCTCGCACCTCGTGAGCGTCGCAGGGCCTTATCAGGGTCATATTCGGAACCATCCTCAGGCTCGGCAGGTGCTCGACCGCCTGGTGAGTGGGCCCATCCTCGCCCAGTCCAATACTGTCGTGGGTGAGCACGAAGATGCTTCGCTGCTCCATCAGACAGGCCAGACGCAGACTCGGTCTCATGTAATCCGTGAAGACAAAAAAGGTGGCTCCAAACGGTATCACGCCCTTGTGCAGCTCCATGCCGTTGACCAAGGCGGTCATGGCGTGTTCCCGGATACCGTAGTGCAGATTGCGCCCGCCCGGATCCTCCTTGGACTGGGAGGTCGCGACCTTCATAAGCGTTTTTGTTGAGCCCGCAAGGTCGGCTGAACCGCCTATCAGATTCGGTATACGCTCGGCAAGAACTTGCAGAACTTCCCCCGACGAGGCTCGAGTTGCCCGGGCTTTGCCATCGGCAAAGTCCGGTAGGTTCTGGTCCCAGCCAGCGGGCAAGTCACCGTTGTGCCAGGCCTCGAACTCAGCGGCCAAATCAGGGTGGGCCTCACGGTACTTCTGGAACATTTCAGTCCACGAGGCGTGAGCTGCGACCCCTTTGTCCAGGGTGGCCTTGGTCAGGGCCTTGGTCTCCTCTGGGATGTAGAAGATCTCATCCTTGGGCAGACCTAGCTTTTCTTTGGTGAGCGCGATCTCTTTGTCGCCGAGCGGCGAACCGTGAGACTCCGAGGTGTCGATGAAGTTCGGAGAGGGGTAAGCGATGTGGGTGCGACAGGAGATAAGGGAAGGACGCTTATCCTTTTTGGCAGCCTCTACGGCCCGAACGATGGCACCGATGTCATTGACCTGACTGTCGTCGAGCCGCTGAACGTGCCAACCCAGGGCTTCGAACTTGGCGTCGACATCCTCGGTGAAGGCCAGGTCGGTCCCGCCTTCGATCGTGATCTTGTTGTCGTCCCAAAAGACGATCATCTTGGAGAGTTCGAGGTGACCTGCGATAGAAGCGGCCTCGGTGGAGATACCCTCCATCAGGTCTCCGTCAGAAGCGATCACGTAGGTGTAGTGGTCCAGAACTGGGAACCCATCCCGATTGAAATGGTTGGCTAGAAAGCGTTCCGCCAAGACCATTCCTACCGCCGTAGCGAAGCCTTGCCCGAGCGGTCCGGTGGTGGTTTCAACACCGGGGGTATGACCGACCTCTGGGTGACCCGGAGTGGGGCTCCCCCACTGCCTAAAGTTCAGGAGGTCCTCCCGACTGAGCTGGTAGCCGCTGAGGTGAAGCAGGCTGTACTGCAGGATGCAGGCGTGGCCGCAAGACAGGATAAAGCGGTCTCGATCGACCCATTTGGGATCGGAGGGATCGTGCTTCATGCAGTGACCGTAGAGAGCCCAGCCGATCGGCGCCAACGCCATCGCCGTACCGGGATGCCCGCTGTTGGCCTTCTGAGGACCATCCATGGCGAGGCCCCGAATCGTGTTGACCAGAATCTGTTCGTGTTCTTGAGCGATAAGCGTTTGGGTCATAAAGTTAAATCTAAACCTTTCCTTGTCGGCGACCAGGTGCCGGCCTCGCAGCACCCTTTGGGTAGGGCCGGGGCCACGCGTTCCACCCATCGTTTAGGAGCGGAATAACGGCGCTTGTGACTTGGGCTCGCTTTCCACTATTGACTAGCCGGACCCTTCTACGGGGTGCTGAGTTTTGCCGGGCCCAGATGGGCCTACTCGACAGGGGGAGCTAGGTAGCGGATAGAGAGCAAGGTCGTGTCGTCGGTATAGGTTCCACCGGTGTGAGCCAAGATCTCTCTTTCCAAAAGGCTCAGAAAGCTGGCGTCGCTGAATCGTCCGGAGTGCTCCTTGAAAAAACTCCTGAGACGATCGGTACCAAAGAGCTGCCCCGTGGGCGATTTGGCCTCGTAAACGCCGTCGGTAAAAAGGAGCACGTGATCGTTCGGGTGGAGCTGGAAAGAGTGAGGGGTGAACTCGTAGTCCTCCACCACTCCCAAGGGAGGGTCGCACTCTTGAGCGAGCTCCAGAATCTCTCCATCGCGAAGGACGAAGCCACCCTGTTGTCCGGCCGCGCAATACTCCAAGAGCCCGGATTCCTCATCCAGGATGGCATAACAGATTGTGATAAACCAGCCCTTGCGACCATCCCAGAGTCGGCTCAGCCGTCGATTGAGCCGGCCTGCGATCATGGCCGGGTTGCAG
>CAZVVF010000768.1:0-3065 GCA_964630575.1 uncultured Burkholderiales bacterium
CAGCACCGCACCCCACAATTCGGATGCCGCATCGATGTCGACGCTCATCTCGGCGCCGGCGACTAAACAGTAGGCTTTGCTGTTACTCATCTGAAACGAGGTTCCGTTCCCCAGGGAATAGAGCTTGAGACGCCGAGGGGGGTTCACACCGTTGACGCCATAGTTGTTGTTGGTGAATCGGATATTACCCTCGACGAGAAGAACAGTGTCCTCGACCTTACCGTCGCCGTTGCTATCGTTCACGACGATCCGACCGGTGCCAGTCACGCTCAAATCCCCGGTTTGCAGGTAGATCTTGCCTTCGTCTAGGTTTCGAACGACTCCGGAGCCCACCGAATTGCTAAAGGTTGCTGCGATATCGCTGGGGTCTGGCTTCATTTCGATGTCAGGGGCCACTGCGGGAAGGTCGTCGATGTTCCCGTTGACGTTGGGGTTCGAGCCGGCCCCGAGCGCCGATCGCGTGGTGCCGAACTGGGGCACTTGGATTCCAGTGGATGGCGCTGGTGCCGCGGGGGCGCCGTCTGGGATATTGCCTGCTAGGCCGGTGAGTTGCGGATTGGGTGCGCCATGACCGAGAAAGACGTGGCCATCGATACGGGCCGAAGCTCCGATCTTCACAACGCTATGGACTGTTTGGTTTGTGGCCACGGAAGCTTCGGGGAAGGGGCAGTCCATAAGGTCGCTCTCGCCACCGTGGTCTGGATTCAAAAGGTCCACCCGAGAATCGAAGTGGTCGACCAAGCCATCGATGGTGAGGGTGTTGTAGGCGAAGGCTGCGTTGGGCATAATGGGGTAGCTCGGTGTGAGCGTGGCCCCCATTGTCGTGGCCTCGTGGCGCACGCCGCCCTGCAGATCGCCTGTGGCGTCGTAGGTCCCGTTGACCACGCCGACAGAGATAATGTAGAAGTGGTCTTCGGGAATCTTGGTGCCGTCCACGGCTGTGGCTGTGGCGCCTGGGAAGCCTTGAATGTTGTGATAGAGATGAGCGATGGCCTCGCTGTTGGTGGAGGCGAACGAGACTCGAACACTGCGGTCTTCACCCAGCCAGGTACCCACCGTTCCATCGAGATCGAAATCGTCGGGTGGGGGCGGCTCTCTCAGCAGGGCCAGGGTGAGTTGGGTCCCAGAATAGGCCGCGTAGTAGGCCCGGTCACTCTGGCCGCGCTGCTCGGAGAGATGGAGGTTGAAGGCCGCTTGGGCTCCGATGGAAGCCGTGAACACGGTAATGACCGCAGCAAACAACAGTACAAACATGAGGGCTATGCCCTTCTTACGATTACTCAAGCGTCTCTCTTTCTCATCCCCTGCAGGTTCAGCCGACTGGGGCTGTATCAGCTGAAGTTTAGCATAGAACCATTGCTCCGGCAAAAGGAGCATTGCTCCACTTTATTCGACTTCAACGGCCTGGAGCCTTCACACGCAACTTGCCTCTGACACTGGCCAACACTCCTTTTTGAGTTTCACTCCCCGAGCGGGGAATCGGCCGATGTCCCCACGGTTGGGTCTGCTAGACTTCGCGGTCTGCCAACCACGTCTCTGTGTTTTACAATCTCGAATGCTCATTCTGTCAGCTCAACGTAGACCGGAGCGATGACCACCTGGTGGGCAAACTATGGATATTTTTGAGAGAATTCCCAATAAATTTTAAACAGTCTCATGAGACGATTCTCCTCGAGGAGACCATAGATGAATCAAATAAACTCATTGTATAACTCGTACAGTCAATTCTATCCCACGAATATCTCAGCCCAGTTTAGTATCGGCTTCAATAGTTTGATGGGCGCTGTCAGCAGCTACACGCCTCAGTACTCCAGTTCGCTTATGCAAGGTTTGTACGGCCGTAGTCTGTCCACGAACCCCCTTACTCAGTTTTTTCAGCAGATGAGCAGTTCGGGCATGGGCTACGCGACTTCGGGTTTTGGTTTCCAGGGCTTGGGTGGTTACGGCTGTACCAACCAACCACAGCACTGTCCACCTCCACCACCCCGGGACCAAGGTCACGGTAGGGGACACAAGCACGATATGGGCCCGAGGCACGGTGCCGGTCCCGGCCATGGGATGGGTCAGAACTGCGGGCCCAAGGGGCACAACGGCCAACACAGAACGCCGTCGGGCGAACTTCAACAGGAAGCTGACGGGGAGCCCATCTCGTACACCACCAGTGGCGGCTACCAGGTCTCAGTCGACGGGCACACCATCAATATCACCGACCCCAATGGGGAAAACACCCTAAAAACTTGGGGTGACCCTCACGAGAATGTGAATGGGACTCACGTCTCGGACTGGCAGGAGAAGCAGCGTACCATCGTTCTTGATGATGGTACCAAGATTACGATGTCGGCCGACAACCCCAAGGGAGTTGTGGAGGCGATGTCGATCTACGACGGCAATCAGAGCATTCAGATCGACAATAACACCAACACGGTCACAAACCAGACCTTCAATCCTTTTGAGACTCGAAGTCTTGAGCAGAACGAATACGACGGTTCGGTGGCTTTTCTACGAACCGGCCATGATGGTTCATTCAATTTCGCCAACCTCTACACCCAGGACGAGGACTTCGGCATTACCCGAACTTATCAACTCATAGCCTCCGTTGATGCCGACGGTACCCTCACCGACCACTTCGATGACCCTACCCACGCGAAGACCTGAGGTAAAGAATGAGGATTGAACTCCAACTAGCGCAATGGTGCGAAGGAAAACTCAGCCTAGAAGAAGTTCGCGCCGCAATCGATTCTGGAATGAGATCTCTCAGCCAACACCGGCAGGGTTTTGAACAAACCCTGTCCGGTTTGTCGGAGGCTGAGGCGTCGCAATCCTGGTCTCTTCGGCAGCAGTGCTTGGAGGGTCTCGACGAGATGGAAGAGTTGCTCCTTGAGGTCGAGACCGCAGCAAAGGAGAAGCGACGTTCCGACTTTATTTCTGCAGCGGACAAGATAAGCCGATTGAGCCCCCGGCTGGATGAGAGCCTGCAGGACTTTACCCACCAGATCCTATTGCTTCGGGGCCCCACCGAGATCCCCAATCTCAATCTGCTCCTGTCCTTGAACGACGACCATACA
>CAZVVF010000769.1:0-3065 GCA_964630575.1 uncultured Burkholderiales bacterium
TGACTCCCGCTCTGCTGAAAAGGTTGGCTCTTCGGGCCCCCCAGTACTCCGAATAGCCCTCTGTGAGATGAAGTTCTTGGGCCAGGCGATCGAGGCATGCGATATCCTCGGGGTATGGGGTCTGCAGGCTTTGCAATTCAAAGGTCCTCAGTGAGGAGAGCACGCCGGGAGCGCTCCCTAAAAGAACGATCACAGCCAGCGGCGCCAGCAAGGTTCTCCAACGAGGAAAGGCCGAAAGGGCGAGCACGACCCCAAAGGGTCCGAGCACCAGAAAGGGATAGATGTATCGCAGAGTCAAAAGGCCTGACCAGAATCCTGTGACCGCTGCAGCAGCCAGCGAAGCGAACGCCACGGACAACACGAAGGTCTGAAAGAAGAGATAGCTCTCGTATTTTGCCTGCTCCGGCTCTCGACGAGCTTTGGCGAGCGACGTTCCCGCGCCGACCAACCACAGCAAGACGGCGAGCCCCAGGACCGGAGCGCTGACTAACAAGCTCATCACATCATAGGGAAGAGAGAGACTAGCCGAGGAGACCTCTGACAAGGAATAGATCCCATCGAGGTGACCCAATCCCAGATCGGGGAGAAACCGGAGCAAGACTATTCCCAAAAGAGAAACGAGAGCCGAAAAAGCGACCCAGATCGCAACTCCCCAGTTCCTTCCTTTGCCCCAAGAGAGCAGGACCAGGGTCAGGCAAAAGGGGGCCAGGATGTGAGCAAGCACAATCTTATCTGAGACCACAGCCAGGCAAAAAGGGATCACCAGAACGGCTGCGGCGACTCGCCGACGGATCGAGGTGCGACACTTCACTGCCACTAAAGCCAGTAGGAGCCCCAGGAGTATGGCCGTGCTATGGCTGTGCGGGTAGAGGAGCTTTAAGATCTGACTCTCTTGCCCCTGGACGAATCTCGGATGCCAAAGGATGCGGTCCTGCCAGAGCCCGGCAGTGAGAGCCGCGAGAACGGCGTAGGAGCGCTCGAGACCCACCTCACGAAGTATGGCATAGCTCAGAAGTATCAGGACTGCATACCAGATAAAGGCGTAGAGAGCCGTGGACGGACCTACCGAAAAAACCGACAGCAGGCTCCAATAAACGAGGCAGTCCGGAAAGAATCCCGGGTGGTCATTGTAGGCCTCGGAACTCAAGGAGTATCCCTCGTTGAAGAGATTGTGATAGATCCCCGCTGGATAGAGAGTATCGGCGTCGAGCAGGGTCACGAGAGTGCTCGAGATGAGCAACAGGTCAACGACCAGCAGCCCGAAGAGCAACAGACTGAACAGAGTGCGAAGAGCGGGCGTCTGTAGTCTATCGATCAGGGTCATTGAGTTCTTTGCAGCCCCGGCTCTGGAATTCCCTGCCCGGGCTTAGTCCGACCTCGCCTCTGACTCCTGGGCCTGTCCTGGAACGCTCGGCGGTTCAGGCTCCGGGCGCTCGCTGCGCATCACCACCACACCGAGCGGCGGCAGGTCGACCTTCAGAGAGTGAGCAAATCCGTCGCACTCTATTCTTTCAGCGACCATCGAGCTACCTTTCTCAAGCGCGACACCACTGCCACCGAAGCGTGGTTCATCGGAACTCAAGAGGTAGATCCACTCTCCTCCCCAGGGCAGTCCGATCCGCTCTTGGCCACGGGGAACAGGAGTAAAGTTCACCCCAAAGCACAGAGCGTGCCCTTTGCCCTCAGGGAATCGCAGAAAAGTCAGAAGGCTCTGCTCCCACTTGTCGCAATTCACCCAGCGAAAGCCCTCCGGCCAGCTGTCCAACTCGTAGAGTGCGCGGTCAGCCTTATAGAGCGCATTGAGTTCCTTCACCCACTGCTGAACACCGCGATGAGGCGCTTCTTCCAAGAGGTGCCAATCCATCGACTGGTCGTGGTTCCATTCGCTCCATTGTCCGAATTCGCCACCCATGAAATTGAGCTTCTTACCTGGGAAACCCATCTGATAGCCAAACAGCAATCTCAGGTTGGCAAAGCGCTGCCAATCACTGCCGGGCATCTTGGTCAGGAGGGCCTTCTTCAAATGAACAACTTCATCGTGGGATAAGGGGAGCAAGAAGTTCTCGGAATACTGATACATCATCCCAAAGGTCAGTTTGTTGTGGTGGTGCTTGCGATGAATGGGCTCCTTCTCGAACACCTCGAGTGTGTCGTTCATCCAACCCATGTTCCATTTGAAGGTGAACCCTAGACCGCCCTTATCGGGGTCTCCGGTGACCTTGGGCCAGGAGGTGGACTCCTCGGCACAGCTGAAAACATCGGGATAGAATTTTGCGATGGTGCGATTGAACTCGCGGATAAAATCAACCGCCTCAAGATTCTCGCGCCCACCATACTGATTGGGGATGAACTCTCCCGGATTTCGCCCATAGTCGAGATAGAGCATCGATGCCCCGGCGTCGACTCGAATCCCATCGATATGGTAGCGGTCTAACCAGAAAAGGGCGCAGGCAATCAGGAAGTTCTGCACCTCAGGTCTATAGTAATTGAAAATGAACGTACCCCACTCGGGGTGTTCCCCTTTTCTAGGGTCGGCGTGCTCGTAGATGTGGGTCCCATCAAAAAAGCCTAAAGCGTGGCCGTCTTTGGGGAAGTGGGCCGGGACCCAATCCAGGATCACGCCGATACCGTGTTGGTGGAGCGTATCCACCAAATACATAAAATCATCCGGCGTCCCGAACCTTGAGGTCGGTGCGAAGTAACCGGTGACCTGGTAACCCCAGGAGCCATCGAATGGATGCTCCGTAATGGGCAACAGTTCGATGTGAGTGTAGCCCATCTCTTGCACATACTCAGCGAGACGAACAGCAATATCGCGATAGTTCAGCCACTCGCCCTGCGGAGTTCTCATCCAGGATCCCAAGTGGATCTCGTAGATGTTGAGAGGCATTTTGTAGAGATTTTGGCCCTTGCGCTTCGTCAACCAGTCGCTGTCGTTCCACTGGTAGCTCTGAATGTCCCACACACGACTGGCCGTCTCCGGGCGTCGTTCGGTGAAGAAGCCATAGGGGTCAGAGCGCTCTGTCCGATAGCCTCCATACTTGGAGTGAATCGAATACTTGTAC
>CAZVVF010000770.1:0-3057 GCA_964630575.1 uncultured Burkholderiales bacterium
AGCAAGATCCGATGGGTCAAGGATTCGCTCCAGGCTCGGGTCGTGTTCAAGCACGCTGGTCGCGATCTGGGCAGCTCTGAGGAGGTTCTCCGGGGCTCGGTGCTGAGAAAGGCTCTCGCGACGCTGTGTGTCGAGAGACGATGGAAGCCCGAAATCTTGGACCGCCTGATCGAGGAAGAGTTCTACCGGAAGTTGGCCGCGGACCTCGACGGGGTTGAGACTCCGTCAAGAGCACCGGTGGATGTGATCGAAGAACGCCTCTGTGCTCTCGGGGTTGAGGAGTGCGGGGATCTCGAACTCCTGGAAAACGAAGATTTTTTCGAGATAGACCTGGACTCTTACCAGTTCGAGAAGCTCCGCTCCGATTACCCGCGCCTCTATCGCTTCTCCGGGATCACCTTTGAGATGGAGTATCAGCCCAAGAAGCGGCGGGTGATTATGAACTCCCTCAGTCAGGTCAAGGGTGTAAAGGTAAAGCCCCAGCACTTACCCGGATGGAACGGTTGGCGAGTGGAGCTGGTCGAGCGAGGCCGGGCGACTGTTGTGAGGTAGCCCCTCCCAAGGGCAGACGGCTCAGTGATGCCGCCTCCCTGGGGAGAGCGGATTCTGGGTTAGAAGAGAATGGCATCCCTAGCAGCGCCGAGAGCGAAGGTTGTGGCCGCTCCGCCGACAACAGCGGCTGGAGCCACGAGCATCGGTTGGGCGCCGAAATATCCACCGACTCCACCAGCGACGGCTCCCACAAAGGCTCCTCCGGTACTGAGGATCCCTTTGAGCATGCCCTCGCCGGCGTTGTCGCTGGGCCAGAGAGCTTGGGATCCTGCTGCCAAGCCGTAACCTGCAGCTCCACCGGTGAGGGCGCCAGTTACGATTCCGGTCAAGGCGCCGCTGACGCCGCTCATTCCGGAGGGGAGAAAATCAGCGACCGCCATACCTGCACCGACGGCACCGGCAGCACCGCCAACATACATGGCGTCTGCGCTCAGGGAGCGGACGGTGGAGTTGTCTCTGAAAGAGAAGCTCGTGCTGTCGGTTGGAGACTGTTCTGGCTTGGTGACCGGGGCAGTCTGTACGGATTTTTGACGGGGGGCCTGGTTGGTTTGTAGTGAGCTGCGAATTAACATTGTTGGTTCCTCCTGAATTGCTGAGTTCAGCCTACAAGGAAGGCGTCAAAAAAACGTTATTCACCAGAGCGAAGACCACCCGATCGGTTTTTCTGTCGTGATCCAAGCGCCCAGGAGGGAGCCGAAGCCGCTAACCCAACAGCTCTTTCGCTTTCTCCAACTGGCGCTCCACTGAAGCTCGCCCAGCGGCCCCTGGGTGAGATCGCGACTCGAGTGCCGTCTGCAGGGTGAGCTTTTGCCAAGCAGCATCGACACGCTCTCGATCTTGAGCGGAGAGCCCCTCTGGGTCGGAGACCGTGCGTCCGGCCAGATGGTGAGCTTGGGCAAAGGGTAGGCCGTTGCGCACCAACACGTCGGCGAGATCGGTGATCAGAAGGGCTTTGTCTTGAGCGGCGGCTTTCATGACGTCGGTTCTAAAGTGTAGCGTTTTGAAGGTTCCGTTCATCACCTCAAGAGAGGCTTGAAGCTCTTCGTTGCTCCGGAAGACGGGTGGTTTGTCTTGCTGAAGGTCACGGTTGTAGGCCAGCGGAAGAGCTTTGACTGTAGTCAAGAGCTCGACCAGATTGCCTAAGAAAAGACCGGTCTTGCCGCGCACGAGTTCCGCTGGGTCGGGGTTCTTTTTCTGTGGCATCAAGGAACTACCGGTCGACCAAGCATCGTCGAAGCGAACGAAGCCAAACTCACTGCTGCTCCACATGACCAGTTCTTGAGCCATCCGTGAGAGGTGAGTCGCGCAGGTGGCGCAAGCGAACAAAAACTGGAGAGCAAAGTCGCGGTCACTGACCCCATCGAGGCTGTTGTCTAAGATCCGCGAGAAGCCCAGCGATCCGGCTGTGATCTCAGGATCGATCGGCCAAGAACTACCGGCCAGAGCACCCGCTCCCAGGATGCAGCAATCGGCCTCCTCGCGACACAGGGCAAACCTCTTGACGTCCCGCTCCAGCGCCCAAAAGTGGGCCAACAGGTGATGGGCCAGTAAAACGGGTTGGGCCCGCTGGAGATGGGTGTAGCCGGGCAGACTGCTGTCGAGGTCTTCTGAGGCGCGCTCAAAGAGAGTCGTTTGCAGGGTTCGTAGGCGAGCGTTCATATCATCGCAAGCCTGCATCACGTAGAGGCGAAAATCGGTGACGACCAGATCGTTTCGGCTGCGACCGATACGGATGGAGGAAGAGGCATCACCAACCTTTTCTTTGAGCTTGCGCTCCACCCAGGAATGGATGTCTTCGTCCTTGCCGTCGATAACGGCGCCGTTCTCAAGATCTGACAAGAGCTCATCGATGGCCTCAATGAGGGGAACGGCTTCATCCGTTTCCAGGACACCCTGTCGTTCGAGCATATCGATATGGGCCCGGCAGGCTCTCAGATCGTGAAAGACCAGGCGCTTGTCCGAGTCTAGGCTCTTGCCGAAGGCTTCAAATATCGGGTCTGTAGGTTTTTGGAATCGACCACCCCAAAGTTTCATCGCAACACTCCTCTAAAAAACATGCAGATGAGACGTTGGGGAACTAGACGTCAAGACCTGCAATCGCAAACTGTTAACATGTTGATTTCAAAGTTGAGGGGGGAACCTGAGATACTATTTTTGATGAATCATTCGAGCAGATTGATGCCAAAGATGGGATTGACGACCCGGTCGCAACCGGCCAAGACGTCCTGGAGCCCCGCTCAGGCCGGAGCCTGCGGTTGCCAGGGCGAGCCGGTGGACTCCTTCGAGCCGACCTCGCCTCTAGGTCGGGCTTGCGGTCCGCTCCCCTCTGAGGGCAGACGAAAAGAACTTGGTGAATCTCTGTGGAACCACTATTTGGAAGGTCGCCTCGACCTTCTGCCGGTTCAGGTCAGCGGTCGCAATGATGGTGCCGATGCTCGAGCCAACATCGCTGACACGGCGGTGGGTCGAACAGCCAAGCGATCCTCTTACGGGAACGCCCCCGGC